>CAZFNE010000166.1:0-7248 GCA_964520335.1 uncultured Methanosarcinales archaeon
GAACAAGCCAGAATTGCCGAAGAAGCTGGAGCAGTTGCTGTTATGGCTCTTCAGGCAGTGCCTGCAGACATCAGAAAAGAAGGCGGAGTTGCCCGTATGGCAGACCCCGAGATCGTGCAGCAGATTATTGACACTGTCACAATTCCTGTAATGGCAAAAGCAAGAATAGGACATTTTGTCGAAGCCGAGATTTTAGAAGCTCTTGGGGTTGACATGGTAGACGAGTCTGAAGTCCTGACCCCTGCTGATCCTTTTTACCATATTGACAAAACCCAGTT
Source organism: uncultured Methanosarcinales archaeon (assembly GCA_964520335.1). Classification (GTDB taxonomy): domain Archaea; phylum Halobacteriota; class Methanosarcinia; order Methanosarcinales; family Methanosarcinaceae; genus Methanosarcina. The sequence continues at coordinate 279 of CAZFNE010000166.1, forward strand.
TACTGTGCCTTTTGTCTGCGGAGCAAGAAACCTTGGAGAAGCTCTCAGAAGAATTAACGAAGGAGCAGCCATGATCCGCACAAAAGGAGAAGCTGGAACCGGAGATGTCAGCCAGGCAGTAAAACATATGAAGCAGATCCAGGGAGAAATCAGGGCTCTTGCAGGAAAAACCAAAGAGGAACTGATAATGGTTGCAAGAGACATAGAAGCTCCAATTGAGCTTGTTATGGAAACTTCGAAGATGCAGCGCCTGCCTGTAGTAAACTTTGCAGCCGGTGGAGTTGCAACTCCTGCAGATGCAGCTCTTATGATGCGCCTTGGAGCAGATGGGGTCTTTGTAGGCTCAGGTATTTTCAAAGCCGAAAACCCTGAAAAAATGGCAAAAGCAGTTGTTGAAGCCGTAAATAACTTTGATAATCCCGCAAAGCTAGCAGAGATTTCAAAAGGCGTTGGCGCGGGCATGAAAGGAATCTGCGCAGACATGATTCCTATAGAAGAAGCCCTGCAGGAAAGAGGTTGGTAATCCCACCCGAGTTGCGCTTCCCGAATTGAGCTTCGGCACCCGAGTTTCGCTTCGGGAGCACGAAGTCCTTTTCGTTCGCTCCGCTCACTCAAGAGGACTAATGAATGATAGTTTTCAAACTTAAACTAAATAAGATAAAAAGAAAAATATTGTTAATTGATTTGTTCTAGCTTATATCGAACAAATGAACGATCAAAAATAATTTTAACCCCTCTATGGGTAAAATTTAATTTTTAAAAATGGATTTATAGGAGTTCTGGCGGATTTTTTATTTCTTAAGAGATTAGCAGGCCGCAAAAACAAATAAAGTTATATTATTTTTGTAATTTTTATTGCGAAAATTGAACATTGTTCTGGAAAATGGTGTTTTTAGATGAAAATAGGCGTGATCGCTATTCAGGGAGCGGTTTCTGAGCACGTTGATGCTTTAAAGAGAGCCCTTAAGGAGAGAGGTATAGAGGCTGAGGTAGTTGCTACAAAGCATAAAGGAATAGTTCCGGAATGCAGCGGGATTGTGATTCCTGGAGGAGAGAGTACTACGCTTTGCAGGCTTCTGGCAAGGGAAGGGATTGCAGAGGAGATTAAGGAGGCGGCTGCTAGGGGAGTTCCTATTCTTGGGACCTGTGCAGGTTTGATTGTGCTTGCAAAGGAAGGGGATGAGCAAGTAGAAAAAACAAACCAGGAATTGCTCGCTATTATGGATACAAAGGTTAACAGGAATGCTTTTGGAAGGCAGAGGGATTCTTTTGAAGCAGAACTTGAAGTAGATATTCTGGATTCTCCTTTTACAGGCGTGTTTATAAGAGCACCGGGGATTGTAAGCTGCGGGCCAGAAGTTCAGGTTCTTTCCAGACTTGAAGATTTGATTATTGCTGCAGAACAGGGAAATGTGCTGGCTCTTGCTTTCCATCCGGAATTGACGGATGACTTGAGAATTCACCATTATTTCCTGGATAAAGTCCTGAATTGTTAAAAACAGGAGATTAAGGTTTTATTCTTGAGCTTCTTTTTATTTAATTTTCTTTTTTGTTAATTTCTCATTTTATTCCATTTATTTTCTTATTATAAGGGATTTTGGCGCTTTTTCTGCCTGTACATTTAAATTATATAAGGTTTGAAACCATATTAGTAAAAACCGATTCTTTTAGGGGTGAAATAAATGGTTAAATTAACCGATGAAATGAAAGAAGATTTTGCAAAAATGAAAGTTTTCCCGTTTGCAACCGCATCTAAATCTGGAGAACCGAACGTAATACCAATAGGCCTGTGCATGTTGCAGGAAGATGGAGAAACAATCTGGATAGCAGATAACTATTTCCTTAAGACCCGCAGCAACCTTGATGAAAATCCCAGAGGTTCAGTCTATGTTTGGGGGCCTGAGATTAAAGCCTGTTATCAGATAAAAGGAGACATCGAAATTAAAACTGAAGGGGAAGATTACGACAAAATGTATAACATGGTAAAAGCTAAATCAGATAAATTCCCTGCAAAAGCTCTCGTAGTAATGAAAATTACTGAAGTTTATGACTGCAAACCCTTCACAGAGCCGGGAAAGAGAATTCTCTGAGGTTTTTTTAGAGTTCATTTTAAAAGATAAATATTATTTAAAGTAGAGAATAAAATAATATTCTCCATTTCTTTTTAAACAAAAAGCTGCTTAACAGCCTTTTCCATTGCTTAAAATAACTAAGAATTATCGAATTCAGAATTTTTATAGATATCAGGCTATCCATTTAAGCTTTTATATGAAGATAACAAAATATCTGACATTTATATGAGGCTGCATTTTGATAAATAAATCCCAAATAAATAAGTTAGAGAAAATAGGCAAAACAGCAATTTTAATTCCTGCAATAGTAGGCTTAATTTTTATTATGTTCATCATTTATTCCGAATTAACCGGGAAACATACATCCTTTAGCCTGGATTCTCCAATTTTAAGATTATTGATTTGGGGAGGCCTGTTAATTTTAACTGGCATCTCAATATACGAGTTTCTCAGAGTTTATAAAGAAAAAAGCCAGTAAAGACTTTTATTATAATTAAAGCCTGTAAGGAATTTTGTTTTTAAGTTTAAGGCTTTTAATTATACTGACAATCTTAGTAGGTATGAGTCGCAAATTATAAGCCCAGGTTTGAAATATATTTAATAAATTTAATTAGTTAAAAGCATCCGCTTCAAAAGTTAAAAGCAAAAATAGTTAAAAACAAGAATAGTTAAAAAACAAGAATAAAAGTGATTAAAGCCTGCCAGGGGGCAGAGTTTAAAATCACTCAGCTTTTGGAGCTTCTTCTGCGGTTTCGAGGCCGAGAAGGGCTCTTATGGATTTGCTTCCGTATTCGACGACTTTAGCATTGATCTGGACGATATCAGGAGCAATTTCTTTTCCGCGGACCATCTTTCTCCTGCGCTGGCCTGGAAGCTTTGCGGAGTAACCTACACCGACGGCCATAAGAATTCTCTGTCTTCTTGGGCCTGGAAGGTCGGGTTTCATGACAAAACCACTGCCGTCACAGCCGCCTGTGATCTTGATCTTATAGCCAGCAAGCTTGAAAATCCCACCGTCAACAACATCTCCTATTGCTCTTCCTATCAATCCATTTGCCTCAGCATCTTTTAGATCGATCTGATAGGCATGCCCGTCTTTAGGGTCAGAAACTACAACTTTAAAATTTGCCAATTGAAATCCTCCAATATGAGATTAATATATAACAAATGTTTAAATTTACTTTAATTCATTTTAGCTATTTAATTTTTAATCTTATCCAGTTTGCCAGTTTATCTTGTTGCTGTATATTCTATTATCAGCCTTGTTACAGCTTTTTGTCAATCTTATTCTATCTGCTGCTTTATTTTATCTAAGGGAGCCTTATTTTGCCCAGAAGGGATTGTCTTTTCGCTTCAGGGAAAGGAAAATATCAAGAGTTTCCTTTTCATCTTTTGAAAGGGAATCATAAATTTCATGCTCAAGCACTTTAGCGTGCCTCTCAGGAACGTTTATGTAAAGGATATCTTCTTCCTTGATCTGCCTACCAACTGTTGCTCCGTCAATTGCCATTGCAATTTCTTTGCCTACCTTCGCAGATGGGACATTTTCTCCTTCAGACTGAAGGCCTTTAATTTTACCCACAACATTTCCGTTCTCAAGCATGACTTCGGTATTTGTACGCACAACTCCGCCAAGGACCCTGACTCCGACAACTGCAGGCTTGCTCTGGCGGAAAACGCACCCTGGAAGGATCTTGAATTTTCCAGGGCGAATAATCGTTTCGAAAATCTTCTTTTCAGAGAGTTCCTGCTGTTCTTTTACGTATTTCTCGTAGTCCTCGATAAGTCGATAGATCACATCGTTTGTGAAGACCTTGACACTGCTCTCCTGCAGGAAATCCTTTGCATCGGCATGAATTTTGACATTGAAACCTATAATCACTGAATAAAGAGGATCCTCAACTGTTGAAGCTTCAATTGCGTCCCTGTGAGAGATGTCTCCTACTTCGGCTTTTCTGATAGAGATCTTGTCTTTCTGGAATTCGTGCACAAGCGCTTCAAGCGAGCCTAAAGTGTCGGCTTTTATCATTATGCCCATGGAATCCGTGTCAATTCTTACTTCATCGATTTCGGATTTTACCTGGGCTACTATTTCTTCAAGAGAATCTTCATCAGCAACCCTTATTGGAGACCCTGCAAGAGCTCCTTCAAGCCCAGGAGCTGAAATTTTTACTCCGGCTGCAGCAGTAACTTTGCTGACCTGCTGGAATTTGCTTTCGTATCGGATTTCAGAGAGTTCCCTGGGTTTTAAAAGCGCCCGGACTTTTGTCTGGATTGGGGTTCCGAGACTTCCAATAACTACGGTATCTCCTTTTTTCAGCATGCCGTCATAAAGAATAACGTCAAGGGTTGTTCCAAGCCCTTTTTCTTCCTTAACCTCAAGGACAGTCCCGACTCCAGGACCTTTGGCACTGTACTGCAGGTTTGCCTCAAGGAATTTCTGGGCAAGCCCGAGGAGTACCATAAGCACGTCAGGAATTCCCTCGCCCGTAAAAGCACTTACAGGGACAACACCCAAAGTTTTCTGGAAATTAGTAACCCTGTCGTAACGCTCGGCTGCAAAACCCTGGGAATATAATTCGCCAATTACTTCGTAAAGTTTGTTCTCAAGCCTGCCCTGCACATCTTCGGATTGTTTCTTAAAAGTAGCAGCAAAAGGAAGGTCTTTGTACTGAACCCAACCTCCAATCCTGTCGATCTTGTTTGCAACAACCACAAAAGGAGTTTTGAATCTTTTCAGGATTTGCAGGCTTTCATAAGTCTGCGGCTTAAACCCTTCATTGATATCAATGACAACAATCGCAAGATCAGCAAGGGCTCCTCCTCTGCTCCTGAGAGTTGTAAAAGCGTGATGCCCGGGAGTATCAATAAAAAGCAAACCTGGAACTATGAAACGGTCTTTAAGTCTTGGGTCCCCGAGCTTTTTAATAATTACGTCCATAGGAACTTCTGTTGCTCCAATATGCTGCGTAATCGCTCCAGCCTCTCCGCTAACAATGGCAGTTCCTCTGATTTTGTCCAGCAGAGTAGTTTTTCCGTGGTCAACGTGCCCCATCACGCAGACTATAGGAGTCCTTAAATTTTTCTTATCGGCCATATGCAAAACCTCTCTCATTCCCGCGTCTTATTTATTGCAGGTCCAGAAGGGTCCAGGTTCCCCGAAAGACCCTATATTGCAGGTACCGGATAAATAAAAACCTGTGGCCCTGAAAATTCAGGAGCCTTAAAAGGTTTTGAGATACCTGATTTATTCGTATAAGCAGACCTCATCGATCCTGGAATATTTCCCGATTTCGGAATCCTTAAAGTGAATTGCAATTTCCCTTGCTGCAGCGTCCGGAGAATCTGAGGCATGAACTATATTCCTGCCCACATCAAGGGCGAAATCCCCACGGATTGTGCCTGGAGCTGCATCTACAGGGTTTGTAGCTCCATTTATAGCTCGCATAACCTTAATTGCATCCTTTCCGGCAACTACCATTGAAACTGAAGGGCCTGAAGTGATAAATTCTATAAGGGAGGGGAAAAAGGGCCTTGCTGCATGTTCAGCATAGTGTTCTTTTGCACTGGCTTCAGAGATTACATTCATTCTAAGGGCAGCTATTTTTAGCCCCCTCTTTTCAATTCTGGAAATAACCTCTCCTACCAGCCCTCTCTGGACCCCGTCAGGTTTTACCATAACGTATGTCTGTTCCATGTAAACACCTTGAATACCGATAACTTCCCAATAATAAACTGGCAACCCTTATTTCAGGCTTTTTTCAACTGGATTTTGCCTTTCTCAGTCCATTCGGTACGGCGTGGAAGCCTGCCCAGACTGAAGTTGCTCATACATTTGGAAGAGCACATAAAGTAGGTAGATCCGTCTTTCTTGACGTAGAGCTTGCCTGTTCCAGGCTCAAGCATCTGCCCACAAAAAAAGCATTTCCTCTGTTCCATTTACCTCACCGCTTTCTTACCTGGTGGTCAGCTTCTTTGCTTCCCTAGAAGTCTCAAGAAGCATGAGAATGTCCCCGATCCTAACAGGACCTACACAGTTTCTGGTAATTACACGGCCTTTATCTCTGCCTTCCAGAACCCTGCACTGGATTTGACTTGCTTCTCCATGCATTCCGGTATTCCCGATAACATCAATAACCTCAGCAGCAAAGCCACCGGTTGTGCTTTCGTCAGCCATAATCAGCACTCCTTGTTATCAGGTTTATTTAAGGGCTTCAAGCTTCTGGGCAATATCCTGAATCATTTCAGCTGCTTTTCCTGCATCTATAATTGCGACGGCTGCGCAGGATACCCCAAGCCCACTGGATGCACCCAATTCCTTCTGGTTTTTTATAAAAATGTAAGGTGCTTTCTTTTCTTCGGAAAGAGGTCCGATATGTGCAACAATCTCTGCAGGTTCGATGTCTTCTGCAATGAGTACAAGCTTTGCATTTCCTCTTTCTATTGCTTTTGTAGCCTCGTTAGTGCCTTTCTTGATCTTACCAGTGTCTCTGGCAAGTTCCAGAGCTTCAAGGGCTCTGTTTACAAGTTCCTCTGGAACATCAAAGTTAGCTAATTGTGCCATTTAAGTTTCTCCTTCGAAATTGCGAACATCGCAATTTTTCATCAATCATAGGTTTTTTAACACATGTCTATTAACATCGAAAAATCAAATTCGCAAAAAAAAGAACCTGAAAACTTTCAATGTTAAGAGTAAATAAATTGGAATACAGATACTGATAGCTAAATCCTACAGATCGAACCTTAGAAGTACATACATGCCTATAAACTTTCTGCTTGAAAACATGAGTTAGAACTGAGAATTGAGCTGAAATTCTTAAAGTCTGGTTTATAAGTCTAGCTTATACTAGTGCTTGGATTCTGATATTAATCCTTAAAATTAAAATATCTATTGTTCA
>CAZFNE010000167.1:0-7234 GCA_964520335.1 uncultured Methanosarcinales archaeon
GGATATTTTCTTCTTCTACCTGAACCCTGAACCAGTGGGCAAACCCTGGCAGTCCAACATATGAGCTATATGCCGACATTGCAAGGTACAGATAAGATGAATACAATTCTTTGTTAAGCTGTTCATTCAAAGCTTCTTCCATCCTTTCGTTCAAAAATACTCTCCCTCATTCTTTTATTTTAATGTGAAACTTATTTTATACTATCTTTTTTTAAGAGGCAGGTTCTATTTTACCTAAAGCAAAGGATTCCTTAGTCAAAAATTTTCAGCAGGATTACCTATAACAAAATCTTTTTACTTCGCTTTTTTTCCTCTATCTTTATTTCTTTTTTATTTCTTTTTCTATCTCTTAATTGCACCCTTTTTGTTAATCTAAACGTTAACCTAATGATTTGAAATGAATAAATATATAAGCTAATTCTAAAAATAAAATTGCCCCATTTATTCCCTGGGGCAGCTCTTTGTAATTATTCCCTCACCTGGCAACTAGAACCGGAACTTTTGAATACCTTGCAATCTTTTCGGATACACTTCCCATTGCAAAATGTTCAATACCACTTTTTCCTAGCGAGCCTACGACAATCATATCAATCTTATGCTCATTTGTAAAATCCAAAATTTTTTCTGCCGGATTTCCTTTAAGAATTATGGGTTCAGCTTCCAATCCAGCAAATTTCGCTTTGTTCACAACAGTAGAAGTTGCTTTCTCACCTTTTTTCTCGCATTCTTCACACTTATCTATTTCCCATGATTTATCCATAAGAATTGAGTCGTGAGCAGTTACATCAATAACATACACGGCATAGACCTTTGCCTCATACTGACGCGCAAATTTTATCCCAAGATAAGCTGCATCTTCAGAAGCTTTTGAGCCGTCGGTAGCAATCAGAATTTGTTTGCACGTTTTATCTTTATTTTCAGTACTTTTCTCCATACTCCCCACATCCGGATTTATTGCCTTTATATCTGGATTTTTATTCCTGCAGTCTGGATTTCATTTTGTAACACATTTTTTCTATTATAATCAGCTATGAATACTAATCAAAATTCCATTCTTGAGCCAAAAACAATTCTACTTTAAAATTTAGTTTTTCGTTACAAAATTATTTTTCTAAAATCATTAAATCATTATTTTCCTTTTCCGACAGTTTCTCCTCTTACAATAAGCACTGGTTGTTTTGAATGCCTGATCACGTTCTCTGCCACACTTCCAAGTAAGAACTTCTGAATTCCAGTTTTTCCGAGTGTACCCATAACAATAAGTTCGATATCTTTTTCTTCTGCAAATTTGATAATCTCATCTGCAGGGTTTCCTTCAAGAATTGCAGGTTCAACTTTAACATCTGCAATTTTTCCGGATGTTTCTACATAATGTGTGGCTTCCCTGCCCTGTGCCTCAAGATGCTCTTTCATTTTCTTATTCCATTCAACATCTCTAGGATCATGTTGAGTTACCAAAATCTCTCCTGGAGCAATTACATGTACGGCATAAAGTTTAGCATTATTTAGTTTTGCAATCTTAATTGCTGAATCAACTGCTTTTTTTGCTGATTCAGAGCCATCTGTTGCAACCATTATATTCCTGAAAATTATTTCGTTCATACCAGATTCCTTCTTATTTCCTCTTTACTTTTTTACATTTTCTAAGGGGAAATACTATTTACATAACCCAATTAAAAAGAGGAGTAAATTGAAGGTACGAATTTTTATTATATAGACCATTAACAGGAATTATGCGTTAAGGAGCAAACTAAATATATAAAAGTCTGTTATAATTATGTGCTTTTTTACGGTTAAGAGTCAACGTTATTAATTTCTCTATTCAATCGCGTAAATCCTATCAAAAAAACAGTTTTTCAAACCTGTACCCCAATTTTCAGTTGCAGTTTTTCTAAAGAATCTACCTTCTTCTTAAATTGGATTGTATTATCTTCCCCAATATATTAGCTGTGATTTCGGTATTCCAAGAACATAGGTAGCAGCTAAAATTTATCTATATAACTTGCTCCCTATATTCTGATTCCCAAAAATTTTCCCCATTTTTCCCTATGAATATTTATGTGTTCATATTATTAATAATATTTATCTAACAATCCTTCAAGATCCAAAGAAATGAAAGGTGCCTGCGAAACCAAAATATAAAATTTTTAACTTAACGAGAGCATATTTTTGACTCTATACCTGGATTCTTTATTCTCAAAATTCTCAAATTTTGGTTTCAACCCCTTTAAAATTTTCTCAACTTGACTGCTAGAATTATTAAATGAGATAGTTGTAAGTAAAAAGACTCACTTTAAATCTGAATTTAATATAATACATTATTTTCCTTTTCCGACAGTTTCTCCTCTTACAATAAGCACTGGTTGTTTTGAATGCCTGATCACGTTCTCGGTTACACTTCCAAGCAGGAATCTCTGGATTCCTTTTTTTCCAAGTGTACCCATAACAATAAGATCGATATCATTTTTTTGCGCAAAATTAACAATCTCATCTGCAGGGTTTCCTTCAAGAATTGTAGATTCAACTTCAACATTTGCCTTATTTCCTGAATCCTCAACGTACGCTGTAACTTCTCCGCCCTGTTTTTCGAGATAAACTTTCATTGAATCTTTCCATTCAAGATCTCTAGGGTCACGCAGATTTACCGAAAGTTCTCCCGGGGCAATTACATGTATAGCATAAAGCTTTGCTTTATTCATCTTTGCAAGTTTAATTGCAGTGTCAACTGCTTTTTTTGCTGCTTCCGAACCATCGGTTGCAATCATTATATTCTGAAAAATGCTTTCATCCATATTTGGCTCCCTCTTATCCCCTACCTAATTGCATTCTTTCCATACAATTTCCATACAATCTGCAGTAGATATTTTTATATATTTCAATCAAGAAAGATGAAGAAATCGAAACTAATTGGGAATGATAGTTTTTTATGTGAGCCCTGATAGGATTTATAAACTGAGAAGGTAAGAATATTTGAAAGAGCTGCAGTAAAAACTAAAATTAAAAACCAATAAAAATAAAAATTAAGGGCAAATGCTATTTATTCCTCAATTTAATTGTAGATCCTATCAAAATCAATTTTTAAAACTACATCTCAGTAAGCTGTATCCTATCCCTGGCAGATCCCACATAAAAGACTGACTTTCTTCTTGAGCAGGATTTTATTTTCTTCCCCCTATTTTCCATAATTCAAATATTTTCAGAACTTCAGGTCAAAACAAATTTTTCTATAAAACTTGCTCCCTATGTTTTGATTCCTGAGTTTTCCCCAATATGAATATCTTTGTCTTCATATTAATAATATCCATTTAATGATTTTCCAAAAGGTATTAAAAAAGATTTTAAAAGGAATTAGCTATTGATAGATAGAATATACGTTTCAATTTGATAAAAAAACGAACATGAAATTCTTCAAATAACAGGCTCAAACAAATGAAAATTGTAAAATTTTCATGCTAAATTATTTATTATTACTTATACTTGTAAGATTCAAATTGGTTTAAATGCTGTCGTTTCAGGAAAATAAAGCATAGAGACTAAAATAAAATTTATTTTGTGAAAACTAGATTCAACGGTTATCTGTTTTTTCTATTGTTTATTGTTCTATCTACAATTACTCTGTTTATATAATTTTTTAATTACACCTGTACTAGCTTTTTTTCACTTTTGTGTTTTTCTCGAACAACCAGAACAGGAATTTTTGCGTGCCTTACTACTTTTTCGGATACGCTTCCAAGGATAACTCGTTCATATCCGGTTTTTCCAAGCGAGCCTATGACAATCATGTCAATATTGTTGTCTTCTGCAAAACTCACAATTTTTTGAGCAGGATTTCCTTTAAGAATTCGAGATTCAACCTCTACACCAGAGGCTTTCCCAATTTTTTCTATGTAGGCGGTTGCTTCATTTCCTGTATTTTCAAATTCTTCAAGCACATCTTTTGACCAGATCTGATCTAGGGGGATTGAACGATAAGGAGTCGTATCAATAACATAAAGGGCATATACCTTTGCTCCACTGCAGCCAAACATCTCTATCCCAAATTCTGCGGCTTCTTTTGCAGTTTCTGAGCCATCGGTGGCAATTAAAATTTGCCTCCTGAGCTTCAATTTGTGTTCCGGCCTTCCTTCGCATGTTTCTTCGGGTTTTTGCTCGAGGGTTTGCTTGCATGTTTGTTCGGTGTTCTCTTCCATAATATCAGTCTTGTAGTTCTAATTTTTTAGATTTAATCCTAAGCCCAAGTCCTTAACTTAGCTCTTAAGCTCTTAATTCATTTCCATATGCTGTTAAATTATTCCCTATTTGAATAATTGCACATCCATATTAATAATTCTCACCTTATGAAATTTAAACAGAGAAAACAGAAAGAAATACCTTGTAACGACACTCAAAAAGTTCTGTGGGAAAAAATCCAAAAAAGATATACTTCTAAATATTATTGTTAAAGAGGGGGTTAGAGTTTGGAAATCTTAGGAAGGAAACCAACCCAAATCCTAATTCTAATTAGGAGTTACGCACTTGAGATACAAAAGCAAGAGCAATAGGCGTTGCTGTAAAATCCATGTTTTAGACAGTTGAAGGTTTAATACCATTGATTTTCTAGTTCAACTGCGTAAGTCCTACTAATATTTCTTTTTACTTTATTTGCTTTCAGAAGCGGATGCATTCGGGATTTTGAAGAAGAAAGCAATTATAATATCAGGGATATGGATATCTCAGCAGATCATATAGGAATTGCTTTTGTAGACCTTAATATAACTACATATATTGAAAAATATGATGGGAATACCGCAAAAAATACCTCTCTACTTCTTAAAGCTTACAGTAAAGAAAGTGGCCTCCTTGAAGCCCAGAAAGAGATAGGTTTAGGAGAATTTAAGAAAGGCGATGCAAAGATAGTAAGCCAGTCTCTAAGCCTTCCGAAAACTGGAGGATATAAACTTCGATGCACTCTGTTTCAGGACAATAAATCAAAGGGAAGCGGAGAAATTGAAATCTATAATCTCGATAGTCTGCCTGCAGATGTGCAGGATATAGGGCTTGAGATTTCGGGAATGGATTTTAGAGTTAGAGAGGTCGAAAACAAAAAAGTCAATATTGAAAATGATATCTACTTGACAAATGAAGGCAAAGCGACAAACCCGGATTTTCGTATGCTTGTTAAAGCGCGGGAAATGGATGCAGGGCTTCTCGCCGATAAAGTCTGGTCTCAAACAGGAGAAATCAAGCCTGAAACTACGATTATTCGAAGCATTAACCTGACAGTGCCGGATCAGTATAATTACCTGGTTGAGGTTCTTATCTGGAATAACGACACCATAGTTAAACGCGGGGAAGGTTTTATCCAGCTTAACCCTCAAGTCAAAATTGAAGCCAAGAATACAACTGAAACCCGACAAATTCAGACAAGTGAATTCGGAATTACAGAAGAAAGTCAGCCAATTGCTGACGCAGATTATGCAAGAGTAGGAGGAACTTCAGCTCCGGGACTTAGTCTAATTTTATCTGTATTACTGCTCTGTCTTGCAGCAATTTTCAGGAGGCGGTTTAAATGAGTGAGACCGATATTGGGCCAGAATTTATATCAGACCCCAGATCCCCAGAACCCAGTTCCGGGTATAGGCAGGAGTACAAGAAAGAACCAAAGCGTGAAAGGTTCTCAGACTTGGCAGGAAACTTCAGAAAAGGAATCTTTTAATTGCCATGCTGCTTTTACTTGTTGCAACCTTCCGGCTCTATTTTTCCATTGAGCAAATAATAAGCACCTGGTTTGAGCATCAGTATGCTATGATTTTTAGAGCAGTGTATTATTTTTTTGTAGTGCTTTTGAGCCTTTACGTTATCAGACTTTATATTGTTAAACACTGAAAATAAAAAAAGCTCAGGATAAGAAAGGTCTGAATATTATATTTGGAGAATTGTCTGGAATATATGAATATGAATAGGCTGAACTTATTTCTTCGCAATTCTCAATAATTTTTATGTTCCGATAATGGATAAGTTTCAATAATAGACTAAATAAAATAAATATAGTAAGCAACAATAAATAATTTTAACTGAGCAATTTTAAATGAGTAACTTTAATAAAAATAATTCTGATTTAAAAACAAAAACTGTGATTGGTTTCCTGCAGCTTATTGTAATGTTAAGTCTCTTCCTTTTTGTCCCTGCCTGGTCTCTTGATTTCTGGCAGGCCTGGGTTTATTTAGCTATTTTTATTGGATCGACTGTAATAATCACTATTTATCTGTGGGAAAAAGACCCGAGACTTCTGGAAAGCAGAGTAGAGGCAGGGCCTACGGCTGAAAAGGAAAAATCTCAAAAAATCATACAGGCGGTAGCCTCTATATGTTTTTTATTAATTCTTGTCATACCTGGCCTGGATCATCATTTCGGATGGTCAAATGTTTCCCTGTATGTTGTTATTTTAGGAGATATTCTTGTTTTCTCAGGATTCCTCTTTATTTTCCTTGTTTTCAGGGAAAATACCTATGCTGCTGCAATTATTGAGGTTTCCGCTGAGCAAAAAGTAATTACAACAGGCCCTTATAGTATCGTTCGCCATCCTATGTATCTGGGAGATCTTGTTATGCTTTTTGGGACTCCCTTAGCGCTCGGTTCCTGGTGGGGACTCCTGGTATTCGGCCCTTTTATTCTGGTAATAGCTTTGAGACTTCTGGATGAAGAAAAATTCCTATATGAAAATCTGCCAGGCTACAAAGAGTTTTGTCAAAAAACTCATTACAGGCTATTTCCTTTACTCTGGTAATTTTTCCTGTTACCTTTAAACTTAGAATTTTATTTTATTGAATTTATAGCCCAAAATCTAAAAGTCCAAAATCTAAAAAGCTAGAGTTGCGATTTGGATTTGGATTTTTTTTGGTATCAGGTCTAAGTTTTTTCTATTAGCCTTCTTCTACCAGCTTTTTTACAGTTTCAAGCACAAGGATTGCATCCTGCCTTTTTATATCAACCTGATTATTAACAAAGAAATCAAGGATGCTTTGCCTTTTCTCTTCAGGGATCAGGCCTTTTTTTACTCCTTCCTTTACAAGCCCAAGATAACTTCTATCCGGATAATATGTGTTAATCGCAAGCTTCAGCAGGTTATTATGCTCTTCCTCATTTATAATTCTGGAAGCAAGCCCGGCTTTTAAGGTTTCCCTGATATTAACCAGGGCAACAGATATGGGTTCGAAAGTATCAGGGTTTGTGCTTATTGCAACCTCATCATCGG
>CAZFNE010000168.1:0-7186 GCA_964520335.1 uncultured Methanosarcinales archaeon
GTTATCTAAAAATAATGATGCTGTGGAAACAGTCATTGCAGTCATCTTAATGGTTGCAATAACTGTCATTCTTGCTGCTGCAATAGGAGCAACTGTTTTTAGCCAGGGCCCAGAAAAACCTGCATCACAAGCAAATATTGATATAGAGTCAGTTCGAGCTTATAGTGATAATAATAACCCAGCAGTTGTCAAATTCATACACACCGGCGGGGACCCAGTTAACTTTGGAAATAAAGAGATGACTAAAGTTACTGCATCTGTAAATGACAGCGACTCTTTTGATATTGACGCTACTAATCTTAAAGTGCTGGAATCTGGTTCGTCGAGAAATCTCACTTTAAACTACAACAATATGACTATTGGTAGCACGGTTAAGTTTAAAGTGGTCGATGTGCAATCTGGTCAGCTAATTTGTGATACAGATCTTAAGTTTTAAATTTAAATTAAACACCTTTTAAGGTGTTTAATTCTTTACAAAATTTACTATATTTTTTAAACTTATTAGATCCCAATTTATACATATTTGACCTTTAGTCAAAAAGAGTAGTTATTTTCAATATTTCTTTGGTAATATCTTTTCTTCAACGCAAATTATATATTATTAACCAGTTAAATATACAGCTTCAATGTCTAATTTTCTATAAAACTATTTTTTGTATAATATTATGTTTTGGCAATTATTGTACTGAACCAATATTAAAGTCCAAAGTTAATTGCTTTTTAGTTTATACTCAAACGAACATCGTAAAAACAATATACGTAATTATTATCATGCTGACGCTGTATTTTAAACCCAGATAAGAAGAACCCTGCCCCATTTTTCCTGCAATTATTCCTGAGGTAAAGCCTTGGATCAAGACACAATGAAACATAAGCATTGTATATTCAGGTATATTGAAGTAAATATTTCCGATTCCTGCATATTCGGCTCCTGATTGGTTGCCGAATGAGGCGCTCTGAGGGAAAAAATAGATAGCCAGAATATATATGACAAAAAGGAATACGAAAAAGGCTACGTAAATAGTGATGACATAAAGGGTCATATTCGAAGCGCGTTCTTTTCTTAAGTCCTCTTCGCTTTTGACCTGTTGAGCAATAATTGATAATACGCTTTTAATATCGCTTGTAGATTCGTTTGCTTTTATTAGAATGTGGAGCATCCGGCTTGAAATGGCTGTTCTGATGTTTGTTTCAAATTTCATTAAAGCTCTTGAGGTTGGAGTAGCCCAGGAGATATCTTCTTTTAGTTTCTGAAGCTCTTTATTAAGGACTCCCATGTTCGATTCTGCCATTATCTTCAGGGAATTAGTAAGGAGAATTCCGGATTGGTTCATGCTGGAAAGGTTTTTAAAAAAGTCTGGCATTTGCTCGTCAATTTTCCGCATTCTCCATTCTCTAATTTCGTAAAAGAGGATAAAAGGAATTAGAATAATTATAAAGAAAATAATAAAATAATCGTCAAGTTGATTTATTAACTCAATACTATTATTGCTGATATGAGCAAAATTAAGGTTTATATGCCTGGAAAAATTAAGCTGATTTAGCCTTCCGATAAGGCCGCCTGGCATAAAAGAAAGATAGTATAAGCCGAGAGGGATCCCGAAAAAGAATGTGTATGTGGGTTCGTCCCGAATTGTTTTGTATGGATTTAATACAAGGTTTTTTATTTTGCTAAGCTGCCTGTTTAAAGCAAATTTTTTATTTCTTTCTTTTTCATTCTCTGCACTAAGCCCTGAACTTATTTCCGGAATATCGGAAAAATCCATGGAAAAGACAGGCGGCTTGGTTTTTTTCAGGTTTACGGAAAGCTCTCCTATGGTATCCAGGAAAATCAGAAATAAAAGGCTTGAAAGTGGAATAATAACATACACTAACAGATAAAGCGCCTGGGTTGAAGCTGGCCTGAAAAATTGTAATACAATAAGGGTTGTTATGACAAAAAGAGGGCCTGCAATTAGTAAGGTTACATAAATTTCAGCGAGGACATCAAGCCTTTTTAAGAAATTTCTGTTTGCAAGCTCTGCCATATTCTGGTACTGTTCGGATTTATTTTTTATATACTCGGTCACGGTTTTTCTGCTTGAAACGAGAATTAATCCATCAATAAATTCTTTAAAAAGCGGAGAAGGAGTACGTTCTCTTGCAGATTTGAGAGCAGTTATGTAATCTTTTCCTAGAAAATCGATATCTCTTACAATATAGGAGATTTCTTCCGCACTTGTGCCAAATATATGGGTATATTTGCTCAGGGACCGGAACACTTCATAAATCGACATGCCACCTTTTGTTAGTGCATATATATAGGTCACTGTTGAAAGCATGGACCTGTCTATACAGGCATGTCGAATATCTGCTTGAAAATAAGGATAAATAAGAATCAGGCTAAATAGTAGTGTGAAGCTTAAACTCAAAAATAAAAGAGATACCAGGGACACAAAAAAGTAAGGATGATTCCCGACAAACCCTGCAAATCCGGGGTTAATATAAAAGTTGAGTTGAGAATAAGGGATCTGGAGAGTTTTGAAACTTAACCATACACCAAAGCTTCCTCCAATTAAGCCTGCAACTACAGCACAAAAAGAAGCAAAGGCCATATACTGGTCTACAGACATGGGGATATGGGAGTCACGTATCTTAGTTTTTAAGTTCTGGAAATATTTTTTGTTTTTATAAAAAAATTTGCCAAATGATTTGTATGCCAGCCCATTTATTAAAGTGTAAGTCATGCTCCCCCTTAAGCAGTCATATCCTGTATCATATTCTCTAAAGTCCCATTTTCTATGGCTTTCATAACCTGTTTTGGATAATTCTGGTATGTTTGGACTACAAGGGACACCTGGATATAGCTTCTCATGTTCCTTTGATGCATATAAGTTAGGATTTTTCCCCTATTTTCTATTTCATTTCTTAACTGGATGGCATCCCATCCTCTCACTCGCATAATTTCCTGCATAAGATGGGAATCTCTGACTCTATAAAATGAATCCTTTGAAGCATCCCAGTTAAAAAGTTCGTTAATCCCGAGGTCCTCTGTCTCAGAATCGATTGTAAGGACCTCAACAAAACTTCGAGTCCTTCTGACTCTTTTCTCCCCTATATACACCTGTTCCTGGATACATAATACGTCCAGGGATTGCAGCATCATCTGGGGCACATTTATAGGTTCGTGCGTAAGCCTGTTAATAACAGTCTGGACATCCCCTGCATGTATTGTTGAACTGGTAGAATGCCCTGTTGACATTGCCTGGAAAAGAGTGAGTGCTTCATTGCCTCTAACTTCGCCTACGATGATAAAGTCCGGGCGCTGCCTGAGTGCAGCTTTTAAAAGATCGTACATGGAGACTTCTCCCGAAGAATCAAAGGCAAAACTCTCCCTTGCAATCCCTGAAACCCAATTGTTATGGTAAAGTAAAAGTTCTCTCGTGTCCTCAATTGTGACTATTTTAGCTGTAGAAGGCATGAACAGGGAGGTAGCGTTGAGCATAGACGTTTTTCCTGAAGCTGTCCCTCCTGCAAAAAGAATATTATAACCATTTTCAATAACAAGCCAGAGATATACAAGCATTTCAAGGTTGCAGGTTTTAAATCCGAGTAAGTCTATAGGGGTTATTGGATCTTTTCTGAACTTGCGGATAGTAAAAGAGCTGCCTCTTGGGGTAATTTCTCTTCCTAAAATTGCTTGAAGCCTTGACCCGTCTTCAATTGTTGCATCCACTATCGGCTGGCTCACAGATATGTGCTTGTTATTCAACTGACACATTCTAATTACAAAAGAATCAAGTTCTTCTTCCTTAAAGGAAATATTACTTTCAATGTTGAAATATTTCGTATGATAAATATAGATCGGGATCCCTACTCCATCACAGGAAATATCTTCTATATAGGGATCATGAAGGAGCGAATTAATCTTATTATACCCTAAAAGGTTTCTTCTGAGATAGTATGTGAGTTTATGGACTGTAGAACTAGAGACCTTAGTTTTATAGCATTCGAGAAGAAAAAGAGCCTTATCCACAAGAAGTGCATCTTTTTCAAATTTGGAATTTTTAGGATTCAAAACGAGAATATCCTGAAAATCCTCGTAAATTCTTCCCAGAATTTCCTTTTCAAACGCTGTAAGTGAGGGTTCTACAAGTTTATAGTATCTCGTTTTTTTATCTTCAACAATAGATGCAAATGTGTAAGGCTCTTTAAGCCAGTATCTTTCAATCTCTTTTGCCCCTTCAGGCACAGTAAATTCTACAAGAGGCCCTTCTATTTCCTGGTTATAAGCTGGAAGGGTTCGTGATGGCTTATCAAAATAACTTCTTACCTTTCTGGTAAATCTTGAAATATGGGGACTATCATCTTTATGTAATAGCTCCAGAATAAAGTTATTTTTCAGGGATAATTTTTTTACTTCAGCCATAATTTTGCCCTCAGGTTTTCTTAAGACATATAAGTTCAATACATTATAAAAACTTTGTATAGGTAGCTTCAAAAATAGATTTTTCCAAATTAATTCTAACTTATAATAAGACTTTATTTGAGGTACAAAGATAGCAGATATTTTATTAAAAATAAAAAAATAATCTTTAACTCTGGAAATAGGTATTAATTTAATTGCATTGTCTACTTAAAAAATGGGGGTTTAATTCGTAAAAATACAAATAAGCTTAATAAATTCGGGGGATTTCAGGAAACAAGAGCTTTAAGTCCATCAACTGCATTTATGAAGATGTCTGCCTCCTCTTTCGTGTTGTATAGTGCAAAAGAAGCTCTCACAGTACTTTCTACCTGCAGGAATCGGGTAATTGGAATTGCACAATGATGCCCGCTTCGCACACAGATTTTTCTAGTCTGGTCAAGAATTAATGCCACATCGTGAGCATGAAGCCCTTTTACGTTAAATGGGACGATGCCTGTCCTCTCTTCAGGCCCATAAACTTCAACATGTTCGAGTTCAGAAAGTCTTTTTGCAACGTATTTTGCAAGTTCAATCTCATGTTTTTCGATTCCTGAAACTCCTATATCATTTACGTATTCGACTGCTCTTCCAAGGCCTATTACACCCGGGATGTTTGGCGTCCCTGCTTCAAAACAGGCTGGGGATGGCTCAAGTCTATAGGTAAGTCCTGAAACATCAGAGACCGTGCCTCCTCCCAGAGAACTGCTATCAAGCTCATCCGGCTCTTTAATATAAAGTACACCAGTTCCCTGAGGTCCAAGCAACCCTTTGTGACCTGCAGTTGCAAAGAAGTCGCAGTTAAGCTTTTTGAGGCTAACTGGCATATGTCCTGCGGACTGGGCCCCGTCAATCAGAACTTTGATCCCATTTTTATGGGCAATTTTTGTAATAGAATTTACATCTTGAACAGATCCAAAAACATTTGAAACCTGGGTTAGAGCAACAAGCCTCGTTCTTTTTGTAAAAGCCCTCTCGATCATAGAAGGATCAATTCTACCTTCTTTGTCAGGATTAACAACCGTTACATTAACCCCTCTCTTCTGCAAATGCAGCCAGGGAAGGAGATTTGAATGATGTTCAAGCAAGGTTGTAACAATATGATCACCTGGATTCCAGGGATAGCTATTTGAGATAAGGTTTATTCCTTCTGTCGTATTCTTTGTAAAAATAATCTTTGAAGGCTCAGCATCCAGAAAATGTGCGATAGTTTCTCTAGCATCCTCATAGCGGTTTGTGGTTTCCCTGGCGAGCCTGTGAGCTCCCCTTCCGTAATTGCCAGCATACTTATAAAAATACTCTACCATAGCTTCGACTGCAGGTTTTGGCGTTTGAGTAGTTGCTGTGCTATCAAGATAGATAACTTCTTTTAGAACAGGAAAATCTTCACGAACCGCATATACATCGTACATGCATCTTTCTTAGGAATGAGAAATTAAAAAAGGTTTTGCAGAGGTTTATTTATTTACCCTGCACCCCGCCCATCATAAAGCGGTAAATGTCTAATTCGTCTGAATCCAGGCTGTCGGTGCAGCCTTTATCTACGGTATGATATCCGTTTTCCTGGTAGTTTTTGTATTCTTTCCTTTTTCTATAGTCGTTTAATTCACTCATAGTCTTCCTCCTGTCTCTTCAATGCTTGCACTTTTTACACGGGTTTGCAAGCCCCGGGCATGAACCTAGTTTCTTATTTTAAATTTTCAGCCTTTTCTTTCACACTCTGCTGAATGAAGGTTAGAGTCTCTATCTTTCTAGGAATTTCTACTATGAAATCCAAACTCCAGTTCCTTCTGGGTAACTTTCTAGGGAAAATTTTCAATCCTTTCTGATGGAGCTTCTAATGTCTTTTATTAAAGGTTCGAATTTACTGTCTTCTGGGCTAAAACCCCGTAATAAGCGCAACACGCGTTGTTCTTTTACCCACAACAAAATATTAATTGTTGATTGTAATATATATTTGTTCCGGAAAATTTTTTAAGTTAATCTAAATTTTTAGATGGATGATCCAGAATACCTTTCGGCATCAAGCCCGGGATTTGAAATGAATACTTTTACTTTTTTATCTCCAGGTTTTCCATAAGTCCGGAAATATTAGCAGGAATTGCTCCAATTGCAGTGCAGGTTTCAAGAGAAAGTCCTTTTCCGGTTATATCGAGATGATATTTGCCTCTCTCAAAAAGTTCTTTAGGAAGACCTTTATGCCCAAGCCCTACTAAAAATAAAAATGAGCGGTTACGGGAAGCCTCCTCTGCTATTATTCGAGGTGAAGTTTTTCTTTTAGGATCAGGTTTTGAGGTTGTAATTATTATTTCCCCAAACTGGGATGGAAAGCCCTTTTTTGGCAAGTCAGAAACAGATAAATGATTTTTTTCGTAAAGAATTTTAAGGTAAGTTCCCGATTCCCCAATCGTTGTTTTTTCCATAACATAAGCTACCAGTTCTTCTGCAGTCAACTTAAACGGGAAATCATAAAGAGCCAGATGAAAGCCAAAAGCATGGCAGATTGGAGCGGCTCTTGCAATCGCCCGATAATGGGCATCAAGAACCTTTATCTTATCGTAAGTATTCACTATTCCAAGGGTAAGCATATGGTCCTTGATTGTTTTTTTTCTAAAATAATATTTCGTTAGCTTTAGTTACTCCTTTTACTTCTTTTGACCCTTCTGAATAATTGAAAAAGCCTTTTGAGTAGTATTGAGTAACTTTATTAGAATTACAGATTTTATTTCAAAATTTTTATTC
>CAZFNE010000169.1:0-7178 GCA_964520335.1 uncultured Methanosarcinales archaeon
CGCATTCACCGTCAACCCACTCATCAAGGTCTGCTTCGCTGACGATCTCATGCCCTTCAACTTCGCTGAACCCAGAAAAGAGTTCGGCCGCGGCGCAATGAGAGAGTTTGTATGCGCTGGTGAGAGATCCCTCGTCATTCCAGCAAAGTAAACTCGATAAATTACTTCCTTAAAACAGAGTAGGCTTTACAGCCTACTTTTTATCTTTTTTGAACTTGTCTTAAAGAATCTGTTTTGAATTCTGAATTTACTGCTTTCTGCTTTAATAACGTTCTTTTTGCGGTTTAACTGGCCTTTATACTGTTTAATTGAAAATTAATTATATAAATGAGAACTCAAAAAAGTAGGATAAGAGAGAAAAAGAAATAAGAAGCTACAAGTTTTGATTTGACTTGGTTATTTTAAATCTTAAGTCGATCAGTTTTTAAATGATTATTTTAAATTATTGCAGAATAACGACTTAAGCCATTTTATGTGTATTATTATAAAGTCTTGATTTTTCAAAAGTTGCTGAAATCATTCTTCTTTGATTAGCTCAATTTTTGCTCCGAGGCTTTGCATATCTTTAAAGAAATCAGGATAAGATATAGATACGGATTCTATTGTGTCAATTGTTGTATTTCCCGCAACCATGCCCGCAAGAAAAAGAGCCATAACAATCCTGTGATCATCCCAACCGTGAACTGCTGCCCCTTTAAGTTTTCCTCCTGTAATAGTCAAACTGTCTTTTTCCTCTTTCAGGCTAACTCCCATTTTCGGAAGCTCTGTTGCAAGTGCAGAAAGCCTATCCGTTTCCTTATATCTTACATGCTCAGCATTTTCTATTCTGCTTGTACCTTCAGCAACGGAAGCGAGGACAGCAACTGTTGGGACAAGATCAGGGGTAGCTCCTGCATCAAAAGTAATAGCTTTAAGACGGTTTCCTCCTTTCACAGTTACTATGCCCGCTTCTTTGTCCCAGACAATATTTGCACCCATTTGCTTTAAAGTCTCAATAATTACTTTATCGCCTTGTTTTGAAGGAAAGAGATTTTTGACTTTAAGCTCGGCTCCATCTGTAAGAGCTGCGGCTGCAAGCAAATAAGATGCAGAGGAAAAATCGCCTGGGATTGTGTATTCTTTGAAGTCATATTCCTGTTTTCCAGGAATTATGAATCTAGTTTCATTAAGGTCATCTGTCAGAATCTCGACTCCTGCCAGTCCAAGCATCTCGATAGTTACGTCAATATAAGGTTTTGATTTAAGTGCCCCTATTATTGAAAGTGTAGTGGTATTTTCTGCCAGGGAGCAGGCTATGAGAAGAGCAGAAATAAATTGAGAACTTATAGATCCTTCAATATTTATTTCTCCTCCTTTTAATCCTCCCTTTACTATAATTGGAGCCCTTTCATTTCCTCTTGACGAGCAAGCTTTTGCTCCTAACTGGTTTAGTACTTTAAGAAGGGGGCCATTAGGGCGGGTGCGAAGAGAGGAATCTCCAGTAAGTACTGTAATCCCATCTGTGAGACTTGCAATTGAAGTCATAAAGCGAAGGGTTGTGCCTGAGTTTGCAGCATCGATTACATTTTCTGGAACATTTGGTTTTCCATTAAAACCTTGGATAATTAAGTCCTCGTCCTTTTCCTCGATTTTCGCTCCAAACATTCTGGAAGCTCGAATTGTTGCACGGGTATCAGCCGAGAGCAAAGGCCTGTGAATAGTTGATTCTTTTGAAAGGGCTGCAAGGGTTATGGCCCTGTGGGTATAACTTTTTGAAGGAGGGGCAAAAACTTCTCCTTTAACTGAGGATTTATTAATAAAAACACGCATGTATACCAGAGCTCTTTTTCCTTTGAACTTTTTAAACTTAAATAATTTTTTCTTAATTCTGTTATTTATTCACAAATATAATTAAATAGCTTTATTAGAAAAACTTATTGAAATACTGTAGTAAACTACCTTAACTAAAATACTTAAATTAAAAAAAATCTAATCTTTAACATAATTGAGGGCGATCTGCCTGGGCAAAGAATTAATTTTACCAGATAATTTAACCAGATATTAAATTTCAAGAATCTTAAATTTCATGAAATTTCAGCTTTATCTCTGCCAAATCTTTAATTAATCCCTTTTACAATACTTTCAGCTAAATCCCAGTCGTGGTCGTAAATATGGGCCGATATGCTGACTGTAGTTATCGTACCTGGTTTTTCGTCAAGTCTGTCTGCTACGTATTCGAGCAGTCTTGAAAGCCCGTAGAGATTAGCTGGATAAGCTCCCCCAAAATCATGGCTTCTAAAAAGAGTAGTTAAATGCACCCTTCCATCCCTTATTTTAAAATCATCAAGCATCATACAGGGTACTTCGCTTACTTTTGTATCTACCGGAGGGATCCATGTAATAGCTATAGCCCTCCTTGATGTGGGATTTGCTTGTAGCTTGTCGATTACGTATTCGATTTGATCTACTTTCCCATTCCAATTTCTGAGACGCTGTCCATATGTGTATTCAAAATCCTGTTCATTTTCTCCTGAAATTAATTGTTTTGCGTACTCTTCTAGCCTCTCTTCATTCCAGACAGTGTCCCTGGGAATTTTATTTGTATATGGGTCTTCGATTACTATCATCAGATCCATGAATTCTTTAATCTGGTTTCCTCTTTCATCGGTAACTGCATTTCCATGATTCCATATAATGTTAAGCCCGCGGTACCATGCATCAGAAATATTCTTTGCCCGGATAATCCTTCCAATTTCAAATTTTCCTTCCATTATAATTCCCCGACGAAATGGAATAATCTGTAAATGATTTATAAACTAAATTTCTACCAGTATTTTAGAATACTTTTGTTTTATCTTTATTATCTTCTCTTTATGTTATACTTTCTCTTGTTACTGTGTTATTTTCTTTATTTAATTTAAATTAAATGTTCAATGATAGCATATAGCATTCATATTAATAAAATGTGTTAAACAATCTAGACAACAAAATTAATAATAAAGACGTTTAATCAAATTTTTAATTATTATAACCAATTTAAAATATTAATTTAGAAATAGAAAGTTTACCTAAAAAGGTTTAAGACATTCAATAAAATAATATAAATTAAAACAAACAGTTTTAAAGAAAATAAGAAAAAATTAAAGATCTGAGATTATTCTCAGACTCTCATCGCCTTCAGGCGTCTGACTCTCTCTTCGGTCACAGGGTGAGTGCTGAAGAGTGACTGAATTGTACCACCTTTTAGAGGGTTGACGATAAACATATGAGCACTGCTTTCTTGTGGCTGTACATCGGAAACTTTTGATTTATAATGTGAGTTTCCATATTCGAGCTTTTCAAGAGCACTTGCGAGAGCCCAGGGTTTTTTGGAAATGGCTGCTCCCTCTGCATCGGCTGCGAATTCTCTTGACCTTGAAATCGCAAGCTGGATCAAAGTTGCTGCAATAGGAGCCAGTATTGCCATTGCAATAAGGCCTATAATTCCTCCACCATTATCATCATCCCTGCCCCCGAAGCCACCAAAAATTGCAGCCCACTGTGCCCAGGTAGCAAGCATTGTAATTACACCTGCAATAGTTGCTGCGACAGCACTTATCAGGGTATCCCTGTTCTTTACATGTGCAAGCTCATGTGCCAGCACACCTTCCATTTCTTCATAAGAAAGCAGTTCAAGAATTCCGGTTGTAGCAGCCACAGCCGCATGCTCAGGGTTCCTACCAGTTGCAAAAGCATTTGGCATTGCAGATTCTACAATATAGACTTTAGGTTTTGGCATTCCTGCTTTCATAACCAGCCCGTCAACTATCCTGTGCAAGTTAGGGGCTTCCGCAGGAGAAGCTTCTTTTGCCCTGTACATTTTAAGGACTATCTTGTCGCTGTACCAGTAACTCCCGAAGTTAAGAATTACTGCGAACAGGAATGCTATAATCATGCCGGTTGGCCCCCCAATGACTCTCCCTATTACTATAAGAAGACCTGTAAGGGCAGCAAGCAAAATTGTAGTTTTAAGCATATTTTTCATGACTACTCACACGACATCCTCCCAGGCTAATGTCTGGGTTTTCAGTCTTTGATTCCCACTTTTACACTTATTTTTTTATATCTGGCGAAGTAGAATCAGTCATATATATCCTGAATACAGATATATATTTTTTGTCCTCTACACAAGGTTAACACAAATGTATTAATTGTTTTCCTCATAAGCCCCAGATCATGTTTAGATAATACATAAAATGCCATTATCTTCTTAAAATAGGAAAAAGTAATTTTAATTCATTATAGTTTATATTCTTTTTACGAGTCCCTTCATTCCTAAAGTTTTATTATGATAGTAATATATCTGTTTTAGTATATTTATATTTTCTTTTATTTAGTACCTGAGCTATTTAGATTAAAATTACGAAATTATTGGTTATCAAATTAAAACAAACTATGCTAAATAGTGGAAAATTTGTTTAAATTAATTTAGTAAAAGCACTTATAATGCCCTTATAAATTATTAAAGGCAGTTCCTTAAGATAATCAATTGATTTATTTTTAAGCCAAACACATTTTTTATATATCTTATAATAATAACAGTGCATTTTATCTACGATAATGGCACGAGCTTCTTGATTATTTTTTTCTAAAACTACTTCTTGCTTTGAAATCTCTGTTTTCAAGCTTTCACATTGATTTTGAAGTTGCTTTTTTCTTTTGTCTACTTTTGAGATTTTACATAAAAGTATATTCTGCTCAAGCTCTGAAGTTCGGGATATAGGCCCTTTACAATACTTTTCTTGGAACACCAGCTCCCTTTTTTCGTAATTATTAATAATATTTGAAACTCTATTAATCTCTCTTTTAATCTCATTTTTTTCCTTATTTAAGTCGGTAATCTTTCTCTTTTGCTTATTGTATTTAGCAAATAACCAACATATTTTACCCATATTAAAAAAAACAATTACTTTAATTTCATTTTTCGCCAGCCCAGGAATGAAAGGCTTGACCCAGTCTGCTATTTTAGATATTTTAAAGAAAATGAAAGAGAATGCAATAAGTAAAGACACTAAGGTTACTGTTTGACGTATTCTTGAAATAACCTGTTCCTGCATTATAGCATTGATTAATGAACTTATAATATGTTCATATAATCCGGTTATAGAATTTATCACATTTTTCGATAGTCCCATTAAAAAATTTGTTATATTTCCCAATAATTCTGGGATGCTAATAATAAGAATATAGATTAGCATTAAAACTAAAAAAATAAGAAGTAAAGCACGAATTAAGGTATGAACTAAAATACGAAACAATTTCAACTTAACTTTAATTCTCTGGAAAAACGATTTTTTCATATCTATCTCGACGTGCTTTGTTGTTTTCCTATTGGAAATATAAAAAACTCGGAAATCTTTATAAAATAAAATTAACTGCAAGGATTAGCTATAATAATTTTTTATTTAGTTCTTAACTGGATCTTTATAAGCAAAACCTTTTAAAAGCTTCCGGTTTTATTCAAAAAGTGGGGATTCTGGAGCAAATTGACCTTATAAAATAGTTATTTTGAGGGAATAATCATTCTTATTTTAAGAACTTATACTGAGTACATCTTAAAACTAATTTTTTTTCACACAAATAAATGTTTAAAACTATTTTTATTATCGGTAGTTCTATTGGTCAATTGGAATTCTAAATTTAGTAACAAAATTTTGAGTTTTTGAATTAGTTAATAATATAAGTTTACTTCCTACCAAAAATTGACTAACGATAATCTTAAAGCTAAAGATTTAATTAATTATTATACTTCTTCACCTTCAAAATAATCGGAATCTATCTTTTTGACGTCGTAAGACTTAACTTTTGAAACTCCTACGTCATACTCAATCATAAGTTTTGCAAGCATCTCCCCGTCAACCAAAATAATATTTCCAGTAAGATCAGCGTACTCACTGGCTTCCCTCGAAAAAGTAGAAGTCGTTATAAAAACTCCTTTTTTGGCTTTCTTTCCTATAAGAGCGCCTGCAAATTTCTGGATTTCAGGCCTTGTTACCGTACCTTCCCAGCGTTTTGCCTGGATATAAATTACATCTAACCCTAGTCTATCTTCTTTAATAATACCGTCAATACCTCCATCATGGCTTTTACCCACTGCTTTTCCTGCATCAGTTCTTGAGCCTCCATAACCTATTTTTGTCAAGACATCAATGACTATAGACTCAAAAAAGGAGGGAGAGCACTTTTTCGTTATAGATAAAATTTCTAAAACAAGCTCATTATGAAGTTGCTGGTATGAGATTTCAAGGCTTTCTCTTGGATCGAGCTGTTCAGTTTCAGTTTCACCTTTTTCTAGCTCCATAATCTCAGATTTTTTTCTTCGACGGAATTCATTAAATTCCTCATATCGAGTTAAGAAATTAACATTTATTGATACAGGATTTTCTCTTAATACAGACAATCCTTTCTGAGTAACAGTAAAATATCCCTTTTTCCTCGATTCCAGTAATCCGGCTTTTTTCAAATAAGTGTTAGCCCATGCAACTCTATTACTGAAAACAGCTTGCTGGCCGCTTGGCAAAAGTTCTTTTCTTTCCTCTTCATTTAATCCTAATTCTTCCGCAAGGTCTTCTATAGCATTGCGAATTCGATGCTCTTTGCCGTCTCCTGCATATCTAAGCAAAGGAAACATTAAAGATTGATAATCTGGAACTACCATTAAACCACTTAGATGAATATATCATTTATATTTAGAACTTCGAATCTATCTTTCTTATATTTTATTATTCTTCATCATTTTCAATCTTATAATCTATTCTCACAAGCCCATTTTCATATTTTTCCAGGTTACCAGCAACGAGTCTAATCTCTTTTCCAATGTGATCAAATAATGAAATCCCATTTCCCAGAATTACTGGGACTATAAAAATAATAAAATCCTGTATGAGGTTTTCTTTAAGAAACTCTTTAATTAACTGTGCCCCACCAACAAGCCAGAGATCCTGCTCAGCCTCTTTTTTTAGATGGCGTACAAATTCCCCTATATCCTCTGAAATGAATTCTACATTTTCTTCACGCTTTAAAGGCTCTTTTCGTCTGGTAAACACGTATACTTTTTTGTCTTCATAAGGCCATTTTCCAAAACCAAGAACCTGCTCATACGTTTTTCTTCCCATAAGAACTGTGCCTATTGAAGCGTAAAATTCGGAATATCCATAGTC
>CAZFNE010000170.1:0-6133 GCA_964520335.1 uncultured Methanosarcinales archaeon
GGAGAGGGAAAATACTTTCAGGTTGAAGAGAGTCAAGGCAAGAATGAAATAAGAGCTTAAATTTGATTTGAAAATGGCAGAATATGAGGATCAGCCTAATCTGGTTGAAAAAGCAATACTTAAATTAGGTGAACCTCAAAACCTGGCCCGCCTGTTACAATTAGCCTGGCGGGTTTCCCTTTTTATGATGGTTTTGGGATTCATACTTATGTTTAAAGCAATTTCTCCAACTTTTCTGGCCTGGCCTTGATCTGATTTCTTATCAAGATAAAGGCCTGAATTTCTATTTTCTTAAGCCTTTTTTAAGGTAATTTTATTTCTTTCTTGTATATTTTCCCAGGGTTTTTCTTTGTTCTCTTCCTGATTGGAAAGCTATTTTAACGACAAACCTCATCCTAATTTTATATGCAAACCGAAGCCAGAATTCTCCATATAACCGGCACAGTGCAAGGTGTTGGTTTTCGCCCTTTCATATACCAGCTCGCCAAAGCTCATGGGCTTTTTGGATATGTGAAAAACCTTGGAAACCATGTTGAGATTCTTGTAGAAGGGGGCCGGCAGAGCATCGAAAATTTTATTAAGGATCTGCCTGAAAAAAAACCTCCTCTTGCCAAGGTCACGGAGATAGAATCAAAAATTGTTCCTGTTTCTGGTTATTCAAAATTCGTTATTGTACAGAGTGAATCCGGAGTTTTTGTAAATTCCATAATTCCTCCAGATACGGCTATCTGTGAGCAGTGTAAATCAGAGATTTTTGATCCCGCTTCCAGATATTATCACTACCCTTTTACGGTTTGCACGAATTGCGGGCCTCGTTATACAACAGTGAGAACCCTGCCTTATGATAGGGAAAATACAACGATGGTTGATTTTCCTCTCTGTCCGGAATGTGAAAAAGAGTATACTGACCCTCTTAATCGAAGATACCATGCCCAACCTGTTTGCTGTCCTAATTGTGGGCCTGAAATTCGGCTTTTAGACCTTGAAGGAAATACCCTGGAGAGGGGATATGAGGCTATTAAAAAAGCTTCTGAACTTCTTCAGGCTGGTTCCATTCTTTCTATCAAGGGTTTTGGAGGGTTCCATCTTGCCTGTAATGCCCGAATGAATGAGCCTGTAAAAGAACTTCGAAGGCGCTTAATGCGCCCTGAACAACCTTTTGCAGTTATGGCAAAAGACCTTAAAGTTGCAGAAACTTTTGCAGTTGCTGAGGGGGAAGGTAAGGCATATCTTACTTCTTACCGAAGGCCTATAACCGTACTCCCCAAGTCAAAAGAGTTTAATCTGGCAGAGTCAGTTTCTCCTGGTTTGCATAATATAGGGGTAATGCTTCCATATACAGGTACCCAGAATCTGCTTTTTGATTATGCTCCTGATGCTGTATATGTTATGACTTCGGCCAATCTTCCAGGCAGGCCTATGCTTAAGGAAAATAAGGAGGCCCTGGAAAAGCTTGGAAATATTGTTGATTTTCATTTGCTGCATAATAGAGTAATTGCAAATAGAAATGATGATACTGTTATCCGCATTGTGAACAGGAGAGCTGCTTTTATCCGACGTTCGCGCGGGTTTGTGCCAGAACCCATTGAACTGCCTTTTGAAGTCGAAGCCGCTATCGGGGTTGGGGCTGAGATGAATTCCACAGTGACGGTTGCAAAAGGAAAGCTTGCTTACATTTCTCAGTATATTGGAAACACAAGTCACCTTGAAACTTTCAGGTACCATAACGAAGTCGTGAGACATTTAACACAACTTACCGGAATAGAACCGCTTTTGTGGGCTTGCGATCTGCATCCTTCTTTTAACACTACGCGTTTTGCTCTAAAAATGGGTGGGGAAAATACGCTTCAGGTTCAACACCATCATGCTCATATGTATGCCCTGATGGCGGATAATTCTCTTCCTCTTGATTCCCGTATTTTGGGAATTGCACTTGACGGAGTTGGATATGGGAGTGACGGCACAATCTGGGGGGGAGAAGTTTTTGACTCTTCCTATTTTGCCCAGGAAAGGATAGGACACTTGTCTCCCCAGCCAATGCCTGGCGGGGACCTAGCCTCAAAGGTTCCTGCAAGGATGGTACTTGGAATTCTTTCTAAGAAGCTTGAGAGTTCGGAAATTGAAAAACTACCTTTATACTTCCCAAAAGGAGAACAGGAACTTTCAACTATTCTGAGGCAGCTTGACAAAGGTATAAATGTTATTCAAAGTACCAGTACAGGCAGGGTTCTGGATGCGGCTGCAGCTTTACTTGGAATTTGTCAGATCCGGACTTATGATGGAGAGCCTGCTATGAAGCTTGAGGCAGCAGCCAGTAAAAGTACACATCGAGTCGACCTTCCTATGGTTTTCAAAAATTCAGAGCTTACAGGTCTTCCCGTACTCGATACTACGGAACTGCTTTATAGGGTTTATGAACTTTTGGGTGAATATTCTTCGGCAGATCTGGCATTTGCATTTCAGGAAAATCTGGCAAAAGGAATTTCCGAACTTGCACTCTCTCTTGCGGCATGGAAAGGGATCGAAACTATTGGCTTAAGTGGAGGCGTAGCCTATAACGACCATATTACCTCAACTATTGCAGAAACGATTAAAGAAGCTGGATTTGAGCTTTTAGTTCATAAGCAGGTGCCCTGCGGAGATGGATGTATATCTTTTGGGCAGGCTGTTGCGGCTGGATTAAGCAGGCAAAATTCCAAAAATCCTGATTCTTAATTTTACTTTCACATTTACTATTCTTAATTAAATAAGTTAATATTCTTTCTCAAACGAGCAGATTTAGAGCGAATTTCATATCGTAATGCCAGATTTCCTTTTTTACCTTTTTCAGAACATAAATGCTATTATCTTACTGAAATTTGATTAGAAAAACAGAAATACAAAATTAAATAAATGATCCATGCCTAGATAGAAAAGGGAGCAAAAATGGGGCTAAGTAGTATCCGTATTCGAGTCGTAACAAGCAGAGAGGAAATTTGCGGCCTCTATCCTGAGGAAAAGGCAGTTCATCTTGCTTTTAGACCCTCGGATAAGGATCTCTTTAATCTGGTAAAAACCTGTCCGAAAATAGAGCTGCTTCAGCTTCCGGCATCTTCCTATGAAGGTTTATCCAAGTTTATCAAAATGTATCTCGCTTCTTCGGGGATTCATTTAGTTAAAGGGGATGTAAGCGGCCACTGGCACGACCTTAATAATTATTTTGTAATACCTGAATATGTGCTTGAAAAAATCAAAGAACTGGAAGTTCAGGGAAAGTCAGAAGATGAAATAATAAGCGAAATTATAAGTATCAGAAAAATAAGCCCTGATCTTATTCTTCACCTGCTTCACAGCTCATTTCTTGCAACAAGCCCCGAAAAACCTCGAATGAACAAAGTCTAAAAAATTTTAAAAAATCTACTTTGTGTTTAAATTCGCTTCCACCATTTTTTTGAGGCTTTCTGTTCTTCAATCTGTTTTAATCCTTCAGAAGCAAATTTCTGCTGTCTCTTATATTTTCTGTTTTCTTCATTGATTTTGGAAAATTCTTCTTCTTTACTTGCCAGGGTTCCCTGTAATCTCCTTATATACTCATCTTTTTCTTTAAGCTGGGAAATCAAATCTTTTGCTTCCTGATAGTCCGATAGCTGTTTTTCTAACTTTCTTACTTTTTCTTCACTTGCAGCAAGCATAGCTTCTGTAGTATTTATTTTTCTTTCCTTAACAGTTATTTTTTCTTCAAGTCTCTTTATTTCGCTCCCCTGAGCCATAACTTCAGCAGCCAATGTTTTAAGATCCTGAGTTTTTATTGCCATATTCGCTTCAAAATCTTCTATCTCTTTTTTCTTTTCATTTAGCTCTTTTTCATTTGTCAGAGCTTTTTCTTCTTGAATTCTTAATTTCTCGGTTTTTTCATTAATTTCTGAATAGAGGCTATTTCTATTTTCATCTATTTCTTTAAATTTGAACTCAAGATCTTTAAATTCTTCAATTTGTGTTTCATATTTCTTTAGAAGGTCGCCATTTTGAACAGTGTCAGTTTCAAGATCATATATTTTTTTATTCGTTGCCTCTATCTTATTTTTTAATTCTGTAACTTCTTCCTTAACCTGAGAAATTATTTTTTCTTTCTGAGCAATTATCTGTGTTTTTTCCAAAATTTCCTGCTCTTTTTGGAAAATAAGCTCTTCTTTTTTAGAAATTTGAATTTTAAACTCATCTTCTATCTGAGTTCTTTGAATAGTTCCTTTTCCAAGCTCATTTTTGAGTTCATTTATAATATCTTCACTTTGAGCAAGCCGGACTTCCAGGGAACTTATTAAATTCTGTTGCTGAATCTCTTGAATTTGAAATTCTTTTATCTTTGCTTCTTTTGAAAGAATCTCGTTTTCATATGCTTCTAGTTTCTGTCCTTTTTCAAAGCTTATTTTTTCTATTTCATCAAATTCTATCCTGGTCTTTAAAGTGTCTTCTTCCAGACTTACAATAATTTTCTTAAAATCTGAGAGTTCCTTCTCATGAATACTTATTTTCTCATCAGTAAGTTCAAGCTTTTCCTTTAAGTTCTGGATAGCTATTTCTTTTGTTTTTAGCTGCTCTTCAAGTTCTTCTATTTTTTCGACCTTTTCGGCAAGCTTTGTTTCGGGACTATTTAATCCAGGCTTATCTTTGTCAGACTCAAAGAAAGTTATAATGGAATTTTCTGTGTCTTTTTTAGTTTCTTCCGTTATTGTTCCTGTAACAATTTCTTTTTGTTCTTCTAACTTTTCAGGCCCTCTTTCTTCCAAAAAAAGTCTTATATATCCTCTGCTGTTTTCGCAAATTCCTGCCCAGGCTAGAATTGAAGCTAT
Source organism: uncultured Methanosarcinales archaeon (assembly GCA_964520335.1). Classification (GTDB taxonomy): domain Archaea; phylum Halobacteriota; class Methanosarcinia; order Methanosarcinales; family Methanosarcinaceae; genus Methanosarcina. The sequence goes on from CAZFNE010000170.1 coordinate 4,830, forward strand.
TGGGGTTATTCTCTTAACAACGACATCGCCTGATTTATATCCATAAACCTTGCTGGCAATATATCCCTCTACTGTATTTTCATCAAGGTCCGGAGTCCCAAGTCTGGAGTTTGCTGCATTCCCTTTTTTTACCTGTCCCCCATTTTCTTTTAAGCAATTGACGGCCTCAGAAAATACTTCCCACTTAAGGAAAGGTTGATTCTTCAGATTATCCACATAAACCCCATCTTCCTCAAAGCTAGCTTCGAAAAATTGTTTCCCATTCATAAGCGGGATCTTTACGGGATTTCCTTGTTCTTTAAATTGTTTTTTAATCTTCGCAATAATGGGGTTTTCCATGCATGGGCCTCTAACAGTCTTAGTTTCTGAAATATAATAAGTCTAAAGTCTAATAAAAGTTTATGTGATTTATTCCATTTTTACAGATGTTGGGCTTTATTTTTCAAAAGCTGACTTGCTCCGGAGAATGTGAGAATTACCGTAAAACAGAATAAAGTTAGCCTGAATAAAGAGAGTAATATCCTAAAATTTAAATTCGTGAACTTTGAGTTTAAGAATTTATCCCAACTCTGAGTTTCGTTATTTCTCTTGTTAAGTCAAAAATAAGCAAACTAAAAATTTCCATTCCTGAATCTATCATTTTTCCTAATAGCGCTCTAAAAAATTTAGCAAATAAGCTTATGGCTCTAAAATACAGTCTACAGACTTTTATTTCATTTTCTATTTTCTCCCTAAAATAATGTTATATATATTTTTTGTTTTGAAACAAAACGATATCTTCATAATATATATTTGTATTAATTTTATAGGGAAGTTAGAAGGTATACAGTCGGGAAATTACTTTTGTTTGCCTTTTATTGAAGATTACTAACTATTAAGATAAATAAAAATCTAAAATTATGATCTATCAATATCTTTGATAATTTTTTAAAAAGTATGAAAAATTATCGAGTTATTGAGCGGAATTTAACAATATAAAAAATGCCCTAACCTAAGAAAGAAAGACAAATGTCTAACAAAATTCTAATTTTTTCTGAATTTTGTTCGTTAGGCTTTTTATACAGTGACTACAAATTTTTTGGCAAAATCAAATATAATTAATTCTGCCGTTTCTTTTTTCAAATATTTCCTTCATATTTTCTTTTAAAGAAAAAAAAGATGTAATCTATTTTTCTCTCTAAATAATTCAGTTGATTATAGAAAAATATTTAATGAAGAATCTTTTACTATCATATTGAAAAAAATAATTTATCGGGAGGATAAACTTTGAAAATAAGGGTTGTGAGTTCAAGAGAAGAAATCTT
>CAZFNE010000170.1:6235-7158 GCA_964520335.1 uncultured Methanosarcinales archaeon
CTCAAAGTCCATAGAAATGTTCCTTGAGATGCAGAGAATCCAGCTTATTGAAGGCGATGTTTGGGGCCACAGGAAGGACATAAACGAGTACTACCGCATTCCCTCCTCAATCATTGAAGAAATAAAAGAACTTAAGATCGAAGGTAAGTCTACGGAAGCTATTGAGGAAAAAGTCTCCAGAGAAAGTAAACTGAACCCAGAAATGGTTGCTTACATCCTGAGAAAGGATGTTTCAGCATAAAGTACTGAACTTCAGACTTAAAAATTCTCAATTTTATTCTATTTTTTTAATTTAAATTTTATTTCTTTTTTGTTACTTTAATAATTTTTCATAATTTGTTATTCCAATTAGTTAAAACCTTTTAATGTTTTATTATTCCTTTTAACTTCTTTTTTTCACTTCTAAATTTTTATTATTCTTTTATATTTCTTACTTCTAAATTTTTGTTATAAAATATACTTGATTACTCTTTTATTTTCTCTGGCAATGCTTTTTAATGTTTTATAGACTTTTGATATGTATGATAATCGAATTCAATAAACTTATTTTCACAATTTCATAAAAAAGGAAGTTTTGAAATTTAATTTTGATTTTTCAAAATGTGTCAGAAAAAATAGTTTTAGGATAAGCTCATAATAAAAAATGAAAATACTTTTTCTAATTTTGGATTTCTCTAAACTAGCATCGTTAAGTTTTATTTAATATTAGTAATATTTTATTTATTATATTACTGGAAAATATTTATTTGGTTTGCCAAAGAAATATTCTATATGATCTAAGCCGGGGTTAAATAAAAGTACCAGAAGGAAAAATGTAAAAGTTTTCAAAGATATTCGGCCACCAGGCGAGGTTTACCTGTGGTGTTACATATGCAGAATGGGGGTATGTTCTGAAAGTTTTACATATAATTGATCAAATGGGG
>CAZFNE010000171.1:0-7125 GCA_964520335.1 uncultured Methanosarcinales archaeon
TTTTTCCATTTTTTAGAATTAAATAATATTAAAACTGGTTGTAAAATAACTGGTTCTAAAATTAATGAAATTACGGGAAAAACAGAAATTAAAAAGAATATAAAAGCCTTAAAAGGCTTTATTGAATACTTTTTGATGCTTACTATTTCCCAGGTTTCAACTTTGAATTCAACTGTGCAGACTTCTGGGTACTTCACGAGATACTGAGGTCTGCATTAGAAACTTGTTGGAGCTTCCTGTATACGAAGCAAGCTAACCTCCCCCGTTAAGCATGCTTCCGAACTCATAGTTCCACAGTTTCGGCAATAATAAAAAATATTTGAGCCCAGGACCTGGCGTTTTAACCTGGTTTGACATGTACTGCAAAAAATTGAAGCAGTGTTACTTTGCATATAGATTCCTCATGCGTAAATCATGATAGAATCGAGCCTTGCAGTACCTACGTCTGTCCAGTACTTGCAAATTTTACATTCCTGTCTTTTACCATCTGGACTAAGTTTAAGTTTAGCATCGCATTTTGGACATATTTTTAGAAGTTTCGTTAATAAACCCCCTTGAGTTTCCATTTTTTAGTCAATTGAGTAAGTCAGGCAAAATCAAATCCATTGATTTCCTTCTGGAGAGCCAGCCTCAGAAAGGAGACTTATGGACATCAAGAGCAACTGACCTAACCATATCCTGATAATCTAAAAGTCGTTTTGACCTTTAATAATACAAATCAATTCCCCCGAACAGGGCCCTAAAGGTGTTTTTAAGCTTTTGATGTACTTAATAATCAGACCTGTCCGATTTCGCTGTGTTATATTACAACAAGCTACCAAATATATTATTCCTGAAAGGATATAAAGCTTAGCTAGAAAACTGCTATCTTTATATGTAATAAATCGGCAAATAGTTGCCAGCTGAACAATAAGAATAAAAGAAAAAAGCATCAAAAGAAGGTATATCGATATTGGGTCAATTTTGCAAAGAGAAAACGAGATATTAATTAAATATTAAATGATAATCATAAAATACATTACTATTGGTCTAATTATGTGTGAAAAGTAATAACATTAATAAAATTTAATATTACACTAAAACAGAGTTTGTAAAAATTTCAATCTGTATTAATTTATTAAGGTTCCTGGTTACAAATAAGAAGCTTCTGTAAATCTGAATATAACCAGGCTGACTAAAGAGTACAGTTATCCTCGTGGCTGATTACACAACCTTCTCAAGCGTAATATATAAATAAGATCATCGCTTTAGGAATGTTCGCGAAAGAGCCATGTTCTCTTTTAAGAAAAGCCGCTTTAACTCAGTTGGTAGAGTGTCTGGCTGTTAACCAGAATGTCGTAGGTTCGAGCCCTGCAAGCGGCGTTTAAATCTCTTTTTTACAATAATGCTCTGTCATTTAAATTTAGCTTATTTTTTTATATTATTCTTTATTTATCTCATCTTTATTCAATTTTATTGATTTTTAAATTGATGCTTAGTTGCGAGTGTTGAGCAGCCAATTCATTAAATTTTTAAATTCTCGGGACATACTAGTTTTTAATCGGATAAATTTTTATAATCACAAAGGGGAGTTAGAGCCAAATTAAGATTAAATTGATCCGATTCCTGACTCAAGCCTTGATACATGACAGAAAAATTATAAAAGAAAGGAAAAGGATAAGATAGTAAAAATATTCGTGAATGACGACTAAATTGCTTTCAGAATATTATCACAGCCTATATTATTAGAACTGAGCAAAATTGAGGTTTATACATGGCTTTAATTAATAAGGAAGATGTAATTGTACCTTTAGATGTTCCAAAAGCAATGCGTGAGACATATGTAAAAAACTATATGGAAATGACCCGGGGGACCGGAAGACTTATGCTTTTTGCAGGTGACCAGAAAGTGGAACACCTAAATGACGATTTTTATGGAGAAGGAGTCCCTGAAGACGATGCTGACCCGGAACACCTGTTTAGAATCGCATCCGGGGCAAAAATAGGAATTTTTGCAACCCAGCTCGGACTGATGGCACGCTACGGCATGGATTATAAAGATGTGCCCTATCTTGTAAAAGTAAATTCCAAGACTCACCTTGTACAGACCTCCCAGGCTGATCCTTTCAGTAACCTCTGGTATGATATTGATCAGGTAGTCGAATTTAAGGAAAACAGTGGGCTCAATATCCTTGGAGTAGGATACACAATTTACCTTGGCAGCGAATTTGAAGCCGAGATGCTTGTGCAGGCAGCCCAGGTAATTTACGATGCTCACCAGCATGGGCTGCTAACAGTACTCTGGATTTACCCACGTGGGGAAGCAGTAAAAGACGAGAAAGACCCACACTTGATTTCAGGGGCAACAGGAGTCGGAGCCTGTCTTGGAACTGACTTTGTAAAAGTCAATTATCCGAAACAGGAAGGAGCAAGCTCTGCTGAAATTTTCAAAGAAGCAATTAAGGCAGCAGGACGCACCAGAGTTGTTTGTGCAGGAGGCACCAGCGACGAAGGCGAAGCTTTCTTGAAAAAGCTTTACGACCAGATCCATATTTCCGGGGCTCAGGGAAATGCTACTGGAAGGAATATCCACCAGAAACCCCTGGATGAAGCTATTCGTATGTGCAATGCCGTTTATGCAATAACTGTAGAAGATGCTAGCGTGGAAGACGCTCTAAAGATATACAAAGGAAAATAAGGTTTATAACAGAAAAAAAGGCTTTACATAGCCTTTTAAATTAATTTAAAGCCGTAAAGAACTGCGGTACTGACCAAAAATTAAAAGATTCCAGGCAGTGTAAACATGCAGATTCCGGATCATAAGACAAAAATCGTCTGTACTATAGGCCCAGCTTCCTCTTCTGAAGAAGTAATCAGGCAACTCGTGCTTGCAGGCATGAATGTAGCAAGGATTAATTTTTCTCACGGGGATTTTGAAAGTCACAGGGAAGTAATCCAGAGAGTCCGCAGAGTTGCAGCCGAGCTTGACAGGACAGTTGCAATCCTTGCCGATCTTCCAGGCCCGAAAATTCGGATAGGCAAACTGGAAAAAGAACCTATCATGCTTCATAAAGGAAATCTTGTTACCCTTACAGTCAATGAGTTCCCTGGAAATGCAGAGCGCATACCTGTAAGCTATAAGCAGCTTCCAGAAAGCGTAAGCCCAGGAAGCCTTATCTACTTAAGTGACGGGTTTATCCAGCTTCTCTGCCTGGAAATCTCAGGAAAAGATGTCCTTTGTGAAGTCATCATTGGAGGCCAGCTTTATTCCCATAAAGGCTTGAATTTGCCCGGGGCAAAAATGTTTCTTGACCCGGTAACCGAAAAAGACCTTAAAATCCTTGAATTTGGCCTCAATGAAGATCTTGATACTTTCAGCATCTCCTTTGTAGAAAATGCAAACGATATCCGGAAGGTCCGGGATTTTGCTGCAGGTAGAGGTAAATCCGTATATATAGTCTCTAAAATAGAACGCAGGCAGGCTGTAGAAAATATTAAGGAAATTCTTGCAGAAACTGATGCTCTTATGGTTGCAAGGGGAGATCTGGGAGTAGAAATCCCTATCCAGGAAGTCCCTTCTGTGCAAAAAGAACTCATCCGGAACGCAAACCTGCTTGGAATCCCGGTAATTACAGCTACCCATATGCTGGCATCCATGACTGATAACATAAGGCCTACAAGGGCGGAAGCAACTGATGTTGCCAATGCGATTCTTGACGGGACAGATGCAGTCATGCTTTCGGAAGAAACTGCTGTTGGGAATTATCCTGTAGAAGCCGTTGAGATGATGGCAAAAATTGCAAAAACTACAGAAAACTGGCGTTCTCGAACTAAATGGGGACTCGATACCATAATTAAAGGTATTACTGACAGAAAAATGTCAATAGACGAAGTAATAACCCTGCAGGTGCATGAAGCCCTGCAAAAGCTTCCAGTTGTTGCAGTCTTGACCCCAACAAGAAGTGGAGCAACTCCGCGCAGGATTTCCCGTTTCAAGCCTGAGCCCTGGATTCTTGCTTTTAGCCGGGTGCCAAGAACCTGCGCATTTCTGTCCCTGTCTTATGGAGTCTATCCAGTTATTTCAAAGGAATCAATTGAGAACTGGGAAAACGAAACAACTAGAAAAGTTAAAGAACTTGGATTTGCAAACAGTGGAGATATTGTAGTCCTCACTCAGGGCCCTGCTCTGGGAAAACCAGGGGGGACAAATATGCTTAAAATCCTTACTCTTCCTTGAAAATATTCATAAAACGCTAAGAACAGGAGATTAGCGACAGATCAAAAAACTCAAATTAAAATCTGATTATATCTGGCTAAAATCTACTTTTGCTCTCAGAGTTATTTTTCAGGGTAGAGAGCTGATAAAATATTTTCATGCCAACATATTTAGATATTAAAGATGTCTTCCTTACTGTCACAAAAAATCTACATAATGTTTGAGGTTTCTTAATGAAACAAAAGAATCCGGCAACGAAAAATCAGAAATATATGGCTATTTTTTTGGCCTTGACTATGCTTCTTTCAGTCGCTGTAGTATTTTTTAATACTCAAGATAACTCAAAAAATAAAGATACCGATGTTAATGGTGAGGCTTCTTCTCAAGAAGCAAACAATACCACAATAGCTTTTTCCCAGGTACCCGGGAAACACGTTTATCATAAATTTAATTCTATCTCTGATGGCCTCAATATGTCCCCTGAAGGGGTAACGAATGCCGTATATGTGGACTTGCAGAAAGCAACAGGGACTCCCTTGGAATCTGTATTTGGAAGTAAAGAAACAATGAGAGCAATTTACGGAGCCGATGTTACAAAACGCTACAGCACAGGTTATGCTAATGGAACCGGCTTTGAACTGCACCAGATCCCTGCACAGAAAATTATAATGCCCTGGGGAGCAGCCCAGTACGATGGCTATACTTTGCTTGCACGGACAAACAATACTTATGATATCTGGAATGTCGTTGGAACCCCGACAGTTCTGGGGCCTCGCCAGAGTGTGCAGAAGGTAATTGATGTACTTGAAGGAAATGCATCCGCAAGTACGGAGTACAGCCAGATTCTGAGCCAGACAAGGCCTGAAAATACAATTTTCCAGGAAGTAATAGCAAAATCAAATGTTACAAATATCCCAGCAGACCAGTATTACAGAGATCTCAGAAAACTGGATAACGGCAGTTATATGCAAACAAATATTTTCCTCAATCCAGAACCGCAGGTTGCCAAAAACATAACAACCTATGAGGCAAACGCAAGTCAAAGAGGAGTAACATATAACCTGACGACTTCAGGAAATCTTACCAGACTGGAGCTGACATCTGATTTTGCAAACCTGTTTAACGAGACAATGCTACTTTCCATATAAGCACAATAGCATGAATATTTGGCTAAAAGAATATTTACGTTAAGAACTTTGCGTTAAGAATTTCGCATTAAGAACTGAAGTTTTTCAGTTCTTAGTTTTTATTTTATTTTCGATTTTCAATTTAATTTTGATTTCCTTTTTTATTTAAGCCTTCTTTTTGATTTAAGCTAACTTATTTATTCCAATTTGTCTTTTAATCCTTAAATTTACTTTGATTTTTAAAAGCTTATTTTATATTTTGACCTTGTTACTTCAGTTCCTATCTTTCTCTCATTTTTCCTTTTTTATAACTCGATTTATCCAGGGCATCATTATCTATTTCTATTTGACACACTAATTTGCTAAAAGGGAATAATAGAAATGGAGTGATATTTTGAGTTTCCTTGATAAATTATTTAAGAAAAAAATAGAGGGAAAGACCGCCGAGGAGTGGTATGGGCTTGCAGTCTCAGAAACTGATTCTGAAAAAAAGATCGAATATTTTGATAAAGTTCTGGCCTTAAAGCCCGACTTTGCAGGAGCCTGGAACCTCAGAGGCCTTGAATTTATCATGCTGGGAAGGTATAAGGAAGCAATTGCTTCTTTTGACAAAGCCCTTGAAGTCAGGCCTAATTATCCTGAAGCGAAGTACAATAAAGAAGATGCTGAAACCGAACTGAGGAAAATGGAAATGCTAAAGGAGAACGTATAACAGCGAAACATTAAAAACAAAAATAGCAACAGAAAAGATGCAAACCTGTGTAAAGATTAGCTTTAAAAAAAGGCACTTATAACCACATATCATGATGAATATAAAATATAAATATCGATTAATATTCTTAAGAGAAGAAAGCATTAAAGAAGAAAGAAAAATTCAAAATCTACTTTATATTGTTGAATAGTTTTAATACTTTACCATTTAGTTTCCACATGTTCTGTTTTCTCATTTTCAAAACTCATCAATTTATTATTTCTTCTTAAGGCTCAGGGCTTGCAAACCCAATTTCACAGGCCCTGGAAGTTTTCCGCACTGCATGACCTTTATTTGCTCAGGAGAGATGAATTTAAAAGCAGCATTTAACATGGTATCGGATCTCATAATATTGTCCATAAGCTGTCTTGCCTGTACCGATGTTTCAAGGGCAGCCCCAAATTGAGCTCTCCAGCGGGTCTCGTATTCTTTAAGGCTCGACTCTCCGTTTATAAATTCGGCTGCTGTTTCTCCTGCGATTTTTCCTGCAATCATCGCAGGCGGGATTCCTCCTCCGTTTGTTGCAAAAATGTGACCTGCAGCATCTCCCACAATTAAGGTATCTTCTGTTGCAGTCCTCTCAGGAGCCCCATTTACCGGAAGTATGCCTGCAATAACATTCATAACAATGCCATTTTTAAGTTTGGGACCGGCAAGTGGGTGGTTTTTCATGAAACGATTAAGGTATTCTTTTGCAGAAACTCCTTTTTCAGTCATTCCACTCCGGATGCCTATGCCTACATTGGCCCTATCTTCGCCCTCCGGAAAAATCCAGGCATAGCCTCCAGGTACGAATTCTTTCCCGAAGTACATTTCCAGGGTGTCCGAATCGACATCAACATTCCTGACCTGGTACTCAAGGGCAACTGAGGTTACTTTTGATTCGGGTTTCCAGGTAAGCCCTTTTGTTTTTGCAACCAGAGAATTTGGGCCGTCAGCTCCAATTATTGCTTTTGCTTGAATAGTATTTTTCCCGTAAATTCCGGAAGTTTCAACAGTTGTCCCTTTAACCCCTGTTACTCGAGTTTTGACTTTTAACTCAGCTCCTGCTT
>CAZFNE010000172.1:0-7025 GCA_964520335.1 uncultured Methanosarcinales archaeon
TCATATGGGGAGTGGGGGGTATGGTATGTGAAAAAAGTTTCCCGCTCACATTACCTACATTACCCCTATTCAAACTAATTATATAAATAATTATGCATTCTTTCCGGTTTATTATAATAAACTCTCATATTACAAAGCCCATGCAATGCAAGTTTTTTAGATATGTTGAAAACAGAACTGTCAAACAAATGTAAATTCACAAATCTAGAGAAGAGTCCTTAAAAACCTGTATGAAGCATTTTAAGCAATATAATAGGATTTGAAAAAATTGCCCTGCGAAGAACTTAATACCTGATTGAGAATTTTTTTTATTATGATCTTTGAAGGCTTTTAACCTATAGAGCAGCTTTCGCTATAATGAGGGAGAACTAATGCTGCCTTTTAATCTCCTTTAAATTCGCGAATCTAAATGTTAGAATCCCTTGAGAGATATTATATTGAGATTATATGAAGCCTTTTTTTCGCTAAAAGAAATATAGGTGCCTTTATAGCTTTTCGATTAAGATACACTGCGAACTACACACCTTTTTATAAATTTTGCACGTGTCAAAAACCCACAACAGCAACTAACTACTACTGGAAGGAACTAAAGGAATAAGAAAAGACTATGCGAATCTATATTGAAACTCAAAGCCAGACCCTGGCTAGACAGAAGTAACGCACAGCGTAAGCTTCTTATTCTAAGTAGAGTCCTGATTCTTGCAGACAATTTTTAACAAATGGAATGAACTGTGAAACAGGATCAAAATCAGGCATAGACTTCAAATTTAAGCTTTTATGAACCTTAAAAAAACAATTCTTTATTCTTCAGTTTTTGCGCTCCAGGGACTTTCAAATGCAGTAATCCCTGTGCTTCCTGAACTTGCAGGGCAGGATAGCAGCGGCTCTTTAGCCTCAAACCTGCTGTTTTCAGGATATTTCATAGGAGCTTTATTAGCCCTGGTTCCTTTCGGGATTCTGGCTGATAGAATAGGGAACGGAAAAGTTGCTGGATTTGGCATATTATTAACTTTTGCATCCGGGCTGGTTATTTCCTTTTCGGAAAATATTTGGGTTCTTGGAATTACCAGGTTTGCAGAAGGTATAGCCTGCGGAGCTTTTTTCCCTGCAGCTTTTTCAATGCTCTCAGAATGGGAAGATAGCAAGCGCAGTCTTGGAGAATTCAATTTTTTACTGAATGCGGGGTTAGCTGCAGGGGTCTTATTCTCAGGGATACTTTCAGGGCTCGGAATAAAAACTGCAATACATATGTTCACATTTTTGATAGGGATGTCCTCTGTTTTGCTCCTATCCCAGATACGAGAGCTTACAATTTCCGGAAAAAAAGAGAAAAGCCAGGGACTTGAAAATGAAGATTCCTATGAAAAGCTGCAGGGGACTCAAGCTTTTCAATCCGAGTTTGGAAATTACCTCAAAAAAGCCTGGGAGACTACCTTCAAAACCGATTTTGGGAAAATCTGGGGAATTTCAGTGCTACTCTATGGTACAACAGGCCTTTTAACAGCAAACTATGCGGACTACAGCGCTGAGTTCTTATCAAAACCCGAATTGGGATTAGCTATCTCCGGATCTTACATAGCCGCAATGTTCAGTTCCCTGCTTGCAGGCCGGGTAGAGGCAAGCTCAAAAAATATAATAAGAACAGGAGTAATACTTGCAATAGCAGGCATTTTACTTTCTACAAATATCCCTATACTTGCATTTTTACTTATTGGAGCTGGAGGAGGAGCTGCAATAGTAGGATTGATTACTGCTGTAGCAAAGGTAAGTTCAAGCGGATTTGCAATGGGCCTGTTCAATACAGGAATTTATGCAGGACTTGGGTTAGGTCCTGTTTTTGGAAGCTTCTTTATCGGGCCTTTTGGATATGAAACAGTATTTTTGGGAAGTGCCCTGATTCTTTCTGCAGTACTTTTCATAAAGCTCGAATGATAGACATTGTCTGAAGCATAAAAAAATTATATTAATTTTTGCTTGAAAGCTATTCGAAAACCCACATAAGTTTTAAAAAGCACAAAACCTCTATGGTATGAATAAAAAGAATGTCCTGAAACCTGGTGATTAATTGAAAGTAAAATCAAGAGTCCAGCTAAGGAAAAATATAAGGAATAAGATGCTAAAAGATCTTGAGTCTACATTTGGAGACTCTGTTCGCGGATTGGAAAATAAAGCCCTTGAAAAATTAACTCTGGACGAGTACTCCCTTATTCTTGTGGATGGAAAACCTTTACTTCTTGAGATAGAAGAACAACTTTTCCCAACGGTTCGTGGGGCTCTTGAGCTGGGCCTGCAAAAGCGCCTTGTAGTTGTAGATAAAGGAGCTATTAAGTTTGTTTCGAATGGGGCAGACATTATGTCCCCTGGAGTTGTTGAGGCTGATCCTGAAATTAAAAAAGGGGATTTTGTAATTATAGTCGAAGAGAGCCATAGAAAACCTCTCGCAATAGGAAAAGCCATGATGGATGGCCCTGAGATGGCAGAAGCAAATTCAGGCAAAGCCGTAAAATCAATAACTCATGTAGGAGACAAACTCTGGAACCTGGAAATCTGAATATATTATAAAAAAGATATTTATTTCCCCCAAACTTAATAAGTAAAATAGGATACTAAATTCAGAAAGAAATTCGGCTCCGCTATATAATAGCAAAATTAATTAATATAGATTTCAATATAGCAAAGTACTATCTAAATCTAAAAAAATACAAAAGGCGTGCACCAATGGCAAAACTCATAGATAAAATCCTCGGCGGCAATGTAAAAAGTACAACAAGCCCTGAGGACTACACCGAAATAGACCTCAGTAAATATGAGGAGGTTCTTGAAGGAGAACCTGCAGAAACTTATGTAAAGATTGCAGAAATCTCGAGCATCAACCAGGTATCCCAACTTAAGCAGGAAATATATAATGGAAATATTTTGATAATAGATATAACAAATATTAGAGGCGATGACCTGCTGAGGGACAGGGTTTTAAAAGAGCTGAAAGATGTCGTTATAGATGTCCACGGAGACATTGCTGGTGTTAAAGGAAATACCGTTATTGTAACTCCGACAGGCATCAAGATTGACAGATCCAAGATTATTGGTGGAAAATATTGAACCAGGACTATTTCAAACAGGAAAGTTTCGAGACAGAGATCTCCTGTCCATTATGCCAGAAGGCCCTTATAATGCACTGGCAGAGAGACGACATCCCCTATTTTGGGGAGGTAATGTACATCAGTGCAAAATGTGAATGCAGTTTCCGTTTTGCAGATACTATGATCCTTTCCAGCAAGGAACCCGTGAGTTATGAACTGCTGGTTGAGACCCCCGAAGACCTGAATGCAAGAGTTATCCGTTCAACCTCAGGAACGATTCGAATTCCAGAGATGGGAATTGTCATCGAGCCTGGCACGGTTTCCGAATCTTATATTACGAATATAGAAGGAATACTGCAACGGGTAGAAGACGTACTCATTACTGCTAGCAAATGGGTACAGGAAGATAATGAAAAATTTTCCCGCAGCCAGGAACTCCTGTGTATGCTCGAAGAGGTTATAGAAGGAAAAAAGAAAATTACGGTTATTATTGAAGATCCACTTGGGAACAGTGCAATTCTTTCAAAAAAGGCTACTATCACAAAGCTCTCAAAGGAAGAGGCTGAAAAGCTAAATACAGGAATGATAGTCTTCGACGTAGACAAATCCGAACTAATAAATGACACTTCGGATAACGTCCAGCCCCTTGGAGAAGATTAACTCTTTTTCCTATTTTTATTGGCCTGGAAAAGTTAGCAGCAATGTTCCCATACAGTTATTAACTTTTATTTCAATAAAGCTAGGAATTTGCAGGCTATAAAAAGAATTTAGATATGAAATTCTGATAAGGGTTCTGCGGAAACTAGAATCCTTTATGCAAATTATCCGATTATCAACTCTTGATTATAAATCTTGAGCTGCCGATTAATGTGAGCTTGAGTGCATTAAAGGCGCCTTTATACAAAATTCAAATGAAACTCAGATTGCGAGATTTACGGTGAACGTATGGCAGAAAGCGAAAAAGAAGCAGCACTTCCTCCAAAAGAAGAATTTAGCGAATGGTTTAATGATCTCCTCTGGATGGCCGAAATAATGGATGTGCGCTATCCTGTGAAAGGGTTGTACGTCTGGTATCCTTTCGGTTTTGCAATTCGGAGGAACACCTATAGTATCATAAGGGAACTCCTTGACAACAGCGGACACCAGGAAACTCTCTTCCCCTTACTTATTCCCGAAAACGAATTTATGAAAGAAGCCGAGCATATAAAAGGCTTTGAAAACGAAGTATACTGGGTAACTCACGGAGGAAAAGACCCTCTGGATATTCCTCTGGCCCTTCGCCCTACTAGCGAGACTGCCATTTATCCGATGTACAAAATCTGGGTAAGGTCGCACGCTGATTTTCCTATTAAGCTATACCAGATAGTGAACACTTTCCGTTATGAAACAAAACATACCCGTCCTCTTATCAGGCTGAGGGAGATTACTTCTTTTAAAGAGGCCCATACTGTACATGCGACATGGGAGGACGCAGAAGCGCAGGTTAAAGAAGCTATCAGGCTTTATACTGAGATTTACACTCGGCTAGGAGTTCCTGTGCTCCGTTCAAGGAGACCGGACTGGGACAAGTTCCCGGGTGCAGATTATACCGATGCCCTTGATGCAGTTATGCCTGATGGAAAAACCCTTCAGATAGGAACTGTACACCATCTTGGAGATAATTTTGCAAAAACCTTTGATATTAAATATGAGGCTCCTGACGGGGAACAACTGTATGCCCACCAGACCTGCTACGGGATTTCAGAAAGGTCGATTGCAGCTACAATCTCCATACATGGGGACGATAAAGGGCTTATTTTGCCGCCTGAAATTGCCCCTGTGCAGGTAGTGATTATTCCCATCCTTTTCAAAAAAGGAGCAGAGCAGGTGCTTGCAGCCTGTAAAGAAGTTCAGGCCCGTCTAAAGAAAGCCGGCATGAGAGTTGAGCTGGATGCAAGCGACATTCGGCCTGGAGCAAAATACTACAAGTGGGAGATGAAAGGGGTTCCCATAAGACTTGAAATTGGGCCAAGAGACCTTGAGAATAATGTTGCTGTAGCTGTGCGGAGGGATACGGGAGAAAAAGAACAGATTCCCCTTCCTCAAATAGAAGCTGCAATTAGTTCAAGTTTTGAAGCAATTCATAAAAATTTATATGAAAAAGCAAGGGGAGAGCTCGAAAACCGCATTTTTGACTGCACTCAATTAGAAGAAGTGAAAGAAAAAATCCAGGAAGGGGTTGCTACAATTCCCTGGTGTGGAAATAAAGAATGCGGTCTTGTCATGGAAGACAAAATCGGGGCAGGAATCCTTGGAATCCCCCTGGAGCAGAAGGATCAGAAAACAGAAAAATGTCCTGTCTGTGGGGGAGAAACTGAAGTTAGAGTCTATGTTGCAAGGACATATTAAATCTTGAGAGAATTCGATTTTAAATTCTCTTTCTTTATTTTTCTTTTTGATTTCTATTCTTACTTTTGTGACATCTAATTGTAAGGATATATTATAGTCGAATTTTCCTCAATTGCAAATTTTTTATAATTACACGTTTATTTAGAAACAGAAGGTTAATCAAGTGATTTTTAGTACTAAATAAATAGAATTTAACTGGGTGCTCTTGAAAAAAAAATTAAGTAAAGTAAAGTTAAGTTAAGTGAAAGTAAATTATATTTGTTTTTGGATAAATATTAAATAGTAAGTTGAAGAATTTTCATAGCAGCTTAAAGATTAGATTCGTCCTTGTATTAGATTTAATAGACGAAATAGACAGCACTGTAAATAATATGCGAGTTTACAATTTTTTGTAATTCAACCCTTAGTAATTTGATTTTCCTGCATACTACTTAAGAGGAGATATAAAATGGCCTGGATTGAACCTGAAGTAACTGAAAAACCTGAAAAGCCAATGTTTCTATGCGTACTTTCCAATACAAAAACTGCACATATTCCAAAGCTCTCAGCTGCAGGGAAAACAGCTGAGCTTACGGATTATACTCCTGCCGGAGATGCTGAGCTTATGGAAACAGGAAATATTATCAGTGTCCCGGTGCTGCCTATGACTCCTCCTTATGACACTCCTACGCCTGCTATTATGACCCGTTCGGCACTCAAACTCACTAACGTCCCTTATCATTTTATTAATTCTGGACTTATAGTGACTCCGGAAGTTCCTTTTATTGACCTTAAAGCCGAACCCGGAGAAGATATAAGGGAACCAATTGCTGTAAAAGATGCCAGGGACATTTATGAAAGGGCAAAACTGCTGGCCAAAAGGCTTCAAAAACAGGTAGACCAGGTAATTATCGGGGAGAGTATTCCGGGCGGTACAACAACTGCAATGGGAGTTTTAACAGCCCTTGGACATAATGGGAATGTCAGCAGCAGTGCAGATGAAAACCCGCTTGAGCTAAAAAGACAGGTTGTTGAAGAAGGGATGAAAGCTTCAGGCCTGACCTTTGGCAGCTTAAAAGATGACCCTTTTAAAGCTATTACCTGTATGGGAGATCCCATGATGGCTGCTGTACTGGGTCTTATTGCCGGCTTTCAGGGTACAGATGTAACTGTAGTCCTTGCAGGAGGGACCCAGATGCTAGCAGTTTACGCTCTGGCCAAACATCTTGGGCTCGATACGAGAAAACTTGCAATTGCTACAACTCGTTATGTTGCGGAAGATAAATCTGCAAATTTTGTGGAACTAACAGAAATTCTGGGAGTTCCTGTTGTTTACATTGCAGATCCAGGCTTTGGAAAATCCTGTCTTAAAGGGCTGCACAGATATGAGACAGGTACAATTAAAGAAGGCGCAGGAGCTGGTGGAGCTATGTATCTTGCAGGTCTTTATGGAATTACGCAAGAAGAGTTCAGGAATGAAGTAGAAAATGTCTGCAAACTGCTCAAAGCCGGGCATTAAAATTTTTTTCCATTTTTTAGAATTAAATAATATTAAAACTGGTTGTAAAATAACTGGTT
>CAZFNE010000173.1:0-6999 GCA_964520335.1 uncultured Methanosarcinales archaeon
CAATGTTCTGGGTATTATTGGTAGTGGAACGATAACAGGAGAAGACTACGACACTGTATTAATTCCAGTTATGGAAGACAAACTGCAAAAACATAAGAAGATCCGTATTCTTTACCAATTGAACAAGAACTTTGTACATTATGCACTCGATGCTTACCTAGAAGATGCAAAGGTATCATGGCATACACTTTCATTTGAGAAAGTCGCAATTGTTTCTGACGTTCACTGGATAAATGATTCCGTTAATGTATATGGATTCATAATTCCTGTTCAAGTGAAAGTTTTCAGTAACATTGAACTTGATAAAGCAAAAGCTTGGGTTATTGAATAATAGGTTTAAATTGAAAGTTTATATCAAGGTAAGGATATGGTCAGCTATTAATATGAATATAACAACAGCCTAACTCATAATTTTATATGTGATAGTTGTGTAATAGTGGACATCGTAACTTGGAAAGCAGGGATACCACTAAAAAAGAGAATAATGTATTCACTTACACCTGCCCTTATATTCCTATTTTTCAAACTAATTCTGAGCATGTATTGAAATAAAAAGGCTTTTAATTTGTTCTTCCGCTGACCGCTACTAAATTTGTCTATTACCGATAAGAAACCTTTACAGCTTGATTCGGAGAGAGAAAATTAAATGGCTATTGCTAATATAAATACTTCTAAATTGATGCGCAGCATAATGCTTATGGTTTTAGAGAGCTTTGTCATGGTGGTACTGTTTCTGTTTGTTCCTGCTGGCTCACTAAATTTCTGGCAGGGGTGGGTTTATTCTATCATTGTTTTTGTATCATTAATTGCAATCTATTTTTATTTATGGAAAAAAGACCCTACTCTTCTGGAACGCAGAGTTGAAATCGGACTGGTAGAAGAAAAAGAAAAGACTCAGAAGATTATTCAAGGATTTGCTTTTATAGGAATTGCTTTAATATTTGTGATTCCATCGTTGGATCATCGCTTTGGATGGTCACATGTCCCATTCTTTATTGTTATCTTGGGCGATATTCTTGTAATTGCTGGACTTTATCTATATGTTCCTGTGCTCAAGGAAAATACCTTTGCTTCTGCTACTATTGAAATAACAAAAGGACAGAAGGTAATAACAACGGGAACATATAGTATAGTGAGACACCCAATGTATTTAGGTGCTCTCATTATGTTATTTGGCACTCCTCTTGCACTTGGATCGTAGTGGGGTTTGATTGTGCTGATTCTATATGTGGCTGCTCTTGCAACGAGAATTCGTGATGAGGAAAAGTTTCTATCTAAAAACTTGCCGGGTTACAATGAATACTGTCAAAAAGTTCGTTACAGATTAATTCCTTTTTTGTGGTAGGTATGTTACCAGTTATAGTCAACTCAGAAACTAATCAGATATATTTTTGAAGGGTAGACTTTGGAAAATATGCGAAGTTAAGGGTTACTCAACAAAGAAATATAAGACCCTATATCGACTGTAATGATTATTTATTTCTTTCAGATACCCCGTTTCTTATTGTAGGATGTATCAGCGTAAAGTTAATCCTTAATACGTTATTCTTCTATACCTAAAATATCTTAATAACCTACATGCGCAAAACCACCTTAACAGTCATAGGTTTGATCTTTCTTTCGTTTATTATTTCAATCTATTTTTATCCTCAGATGCCAGATCAGATGGCAACACATTGGAGCTCTCAAGGAGAAGTAAACGGCTATATGACGAAGTTCTGGGGGCTCTTTTTCATGCCGTTAATAATCACTGGTATTGCAGTTCTGTTCCTGGTAATTCCCAAAATTGACCCGATGAAAGAAAATATAGAAAAATTTAGGAATTATTATGAAGGATTTATAATTCTTCTAATTTTATTTATGGCTGCTGTTCATCTTTATACACTGCTATGGAACATAGGAATCCAAACAGATTCTAATGTTGTTCTTTCTATAGGAATTGGGCTTCTATTTTACGGAGCAGGGGTTCTCTTGGAAAATGCAGAAAGGAACTGGTTCATTGGTATAAGGACTCCCTGGACGTTAAGCAGCGACAGAGTATGGGGGAAAACTAACCGGCTTGGGGGAAAACTGTTCAAGATTGCAGGGATAATTGCTATATTAGGGGTTCTTTTCCCAAGATTTTTAACATTTTTCATTATTGTACCTGTACTCTTTATTGTGGTTTTTTCGTTTGTTTACTCATATTTGGAGTATCAAAAAGAATAAAAGAGCCCTAAAAACAACAAACATTTAAAATTATTTTTTAAGTAAATGATTACAAATAGTAATCATTTCCCTTCCGAATGCACAAACTTCAATTTGATTAGAAAATTCGTAATTAGCGTCTGGCTTTCGTCTATTTCCCGGAGTCTTGAGACTTTAACTCCCACAAGCCTTATTTTTTGACTTCCGATAAACTCAGAAAGTAGTTGTCTGGCTGTCCTCTTAATTACGAAGGTACTGCGTAGTTGACTGTGTTTGACCTACCGACAGATGCCGCAGGGTACTTAAAAATTATCCCAGACCCAGTAGACTACACAGTACGTCCTTTTTATTACCCATACCTTTGCAGTCTCCGAATCCTCTTTTTTTGATAAGCTGCTATCTTATCGCTTAAAGGGTGGTCGGGCTTTATTATCAGATGGGTTAGTGAAACAATAAGAACTTGCTTTTCATCCCCCTCGATAGCGCAAACTATACCTCCTGCATCTCCAGAATAATATACGTTACTTATATTTATCTCCCGATTCATACCAGTGTATATTCCTTGTTCCTTAAGGTATTGATATGAGTCTTTGGTGAAGCGAGCCGGAATAGGCAAATATTTATTCATTTCCTCTATGAGAGATTCAGTCCCCAGCTCAGATTTCATAAAAGATTAATTGCCCTTATGGATTATATTTTTATCTCGGTACGTTGTTGCAATCAGAACAATTGAGCATATACACCAAATCAGAAAGGTCAAAAGTATCCCTATTGCGAGTTATCTACGTTCATCGTATATTTAGAAAAGGTTGCTTTTTTCCCTTAATGCAAAATATATGAATCTAGAGGCGAAAAGATTTTTGCCTTGAATCAAGTGAATAATGCCCATATAAGTGACGAGTTATAATGTTGAGAAACAAGTGGTGGTCATGTTGGAAAAGAAAATTGGTAGGAATGCACCATGTCCTTGTGGTTCTGGGAAAAAATATAAACAATGTTGTTATGGTAAAGTAACTACCGCAAATCGAACTACTCCAAAATATAAAAAAACACCTGTTAATCAGTTAGCCATCATGAGATATGAACAAAAATTACAAGAATATCCAGAAAATTTAGCAAAAATTGGCGGAGAATTGCAAAAATATTATAATGACAAAAGTATAGACTTCAAGAATTTTATTTTAAGTAGCTGGAATCAAAAAAAATTAAGAGAAATGAGTACTTCAGAAATAATTGAGAAATTAAAATCAATGAATGTCAATTTTGATATTGAACAGTTCAAAAAACAGGTTGTTAATTATACATCTGCAGTTCAGTTAGCAGAAGACCATTACTACTCGCAGAATTATCAAGCACAAGGGCAAGAAGAAGATTTCATATGGTTAGCAATAATCGAATTATGGAATCGAATTGCCCCAGAAAAATACAATATGGAAATGCTTGATGATTTAATGCAAGAAGGTTATGAAGACATAGATAACCAGGATTACAGGGATGGAATTGAAAAGTGGGAAAAAGCATGGAGTATTATAAGAAGTATTGTCCCTTCAAATATCAAATCCGTATCTGAGGCTGATAGGTTCATTCCTGTTCTTACACAATTCATCTATAATTGGTGTCAGGATTTTGAAATAGAGTTAGCTAACGCAGCGGTGGAAGATAATTCTTATTATGAGAAAAGGATAAAATACTGCCAAGATTTCCTTCAAACATTTCCAGATTCGGATAAGTTAATAACAAAAAATATGCTCAAAGCAATAAATGAATCATATGACATATTAAGAACAAAAGACAACGGATGACAGAAACACTTATGTAAAAAATACATGAAATTCTGTGTAGTTGACGGGTTCTGACCCTCTGACAGACGTCACAAAATACTGAAAATATTTACAGACCCCGTAGACTACACAGAACCATAAAAGATATAATTAATAGGTTTGAAAACTCAATATAGATTGAAACGACAAATAGCCGATCCTTAGCGGCATGGCTACAACATACTGTAATTAAGATCGCAACGAGGTCGGGCGGTTTGTTTAGGTGGAAAATTTGTATTAGGCTTGACCGAAAATAGGAATTCTTTTGAAGATAGCTTAAGATGATAATGATGGAAAAAGAGCCAATTAGAAAAGACACATATGAAAGGGCGAAAAACTTTCTTTTACGTAATGCATGGACTCAAGGGGAAAAGGACTCGTGTTCTTATAAGGACAAAAAAAGAGGAACTCCTATACTCAGCCTGTCCGCGGAGAACGTCCCGCCCGAAGGTCGACAGGCAATTGTTTTCATTCTGAAAATGGAATATGGTTGTGTTTCCGCGGAAATCAGAGAGAACAGTGGCGCTTTGGGCGAGGATGCATTTCGGATATCAGGTAAAGAGGACATTGAAAGAGCAATAGATCACAAGCCTTCATTACCCATTTTGAGTAAAAAGTTGAGCCTTTTTTCACATCTAAGACAATTCGAGAGCAATATCTACTAGGAGCCTATCCGAAAAGTCCTGCAGCTCTGAATGTTATGAATGTGCGTATTGTCAAGTTTACAAGGATAATCAATTTTATAGGCTCTACGTAGCTAGAAAAATTATTAATCCCCAAAACTTTATAGTACCCTACTTTCAAGAAATAATTAGTTTTTAGTTCTACTTCTCTAACTTCATCAAAGCAGCCCTAAAAACCACAAACATTTAAAACTATTTTTTAAGTAAATGATTACAAATAGTAATCATTTCCCTTCCAAAAGCATGGACGTCAGAAGGACCCCTGGCGATACAAAACTTCCGTCAATATAAGCTCTCTATCTATCGCATTTGACCTGGCTGTGCAACTCTCGCATGTTGATTTGTTTACTTTTCAATAATATATTCCTATATGTTAAGCTCTGAAAAACATATAGTTCTGTTTAAATGTCTAAACCTTATTGTTTTCTAATAACAGTGGTTTATGTTTAAAATATTGTGGCATAGTAGAAAATACAGCTTTTTTTCAAGCGTTCTGTTAGTCTTTTAAGCCGTGGCAGGACTAATACAGATCAGATATATCGTGAAATCGCCTTAAAAAGCCTTAGAATAGGATGGCTTATTGATAGCGTTTAAATGTTTACCAATAAACTTTTATGAAATGTGCTTTCCTGCAGGTACAAGAACCGGAAGCACTGGAAAACACTGTATAAGCTATAGGGACTGAAAATACTGGAAATATCACAGGGAAGAGGAAAAAGGAGAAATACTACCTGGGGATAAATTAATAGAACTCCGATGATAAAAATTAATAAACTTCAATTTTAATAAAAACTCCTTTGATTAAATGCTTTTATCTAACTATAAGATATTTTTTTGTTTTTAAATGTAAAATTTAATTATAATTTTATGGGCAAGAAAGTATTTGATAATATAAATATTGTATTTTATAAATTCAATATTACTATTTTAAGTCAAAATTTATTGCATCATTAAAAGAAGAAGTTCAGACATTATGGTTCAAATCGAGATAACTGGCACTATAGTAAATATCTACATAACAAATTACTTCATTAAATTCAATGATGTTTCATTATAACAGATAAATTATAACAGATAAATAAAGATAGTGTTAAAATATTAGTTTATTCAAGATCATTAAAGGTTAGAAATGTTGTCGCCTAAAGAGGGAAGATGAAAGTCAAAATAGAGCAATCTCCAGCAACAAATCCTAATCCTGTTCTTAGTGTAGGAAAGGATTGCATTGTTCTTTACTCAAATGGGGCCGGTGAGTTCTTATTGCGCGAATGGGGAGTCGAAATTGGAGGAAAACTACCTCCAACTTTCGGAGATCTTGTGCAAAGGGTAATTTCCCTGAATAGCCCCGAAAAATTGGAAATTAAGGTAGGAAATAGAGCTTACCTGATCGTATTTCACCCATCACCCGAACAAGAATGTGTAAATATTTCTGGCTTCGAAATAAGTGACCAGAATGGATTTGAAGAAAAACTTCAGGAGAGCGAAAGAAGGTATCACCTGCTCTTTGAGAACATGTTGGATGGATTTGCATACTGCAAGCTGCTTTACGATGACTGTGGACATCCCGTAGATTTCATATATTTAGATACTAACAGAGCGTTCGAACAATTAACCGGCTTAAAAAAAGTGAATGGAAAGAGAGCTACTGAAGTAATTCCAGGGATAAAGGAATCGCATCCAGATTTATTTGAGATTTACTGTCGAGTTGCATTAACTGGCAAGCCTGAGAAGTTTCAGATAGAGTTCAAGCCTCTGGGAATATGGCTTTCGATCTCTGTTTACAGCACGGAAAAAGAACACTTCGTAGCCGTTTTCGATAACATCACCGAACGTAAACGAGCAGAGAGAGCACTGCAGGAGAGCGAGGAGAAGTACCGTATCATAGCAAATAACACTTCCGACTGGGAGTTCTGGCTTGACGCTGATGGCCGTTTCCAATACACATCCCCTTCCTGCGAGCTGGTCACCGGATACGCAGCTCGGGAGTTCATGGACAAACCTTATCTGCTCCAAGAAATCATACATCAAGACGATCGGCAGGCATTTCTCCAGCATCGGCATGATATGCTATCAAGTCGCCACGGTGATATCGAGTTTCGCATTGTAACAAAAAATGGCGAAATAAAATGGATTCACCATGTGTGCCAGTCCATCTACGACGGTGAGGGGTACTATGCCGGAAGCCGGGGTAGCAATCGCGACATCACCGAGCGTAAGAGAGCAGAAGAAGCCTTGCGGATTTCTGAAGAGAAATATCGTTCGCTGTTCAATTCAATCGATGAAGGCTTCAATATTATCGAGATGATCTTCGA
>CAZFNE010000174.1:0-6928 GCA_964520335.1 uncultured Methanosarcinales archaeon
GGTTCGTTCCGGCTGGGCACACATACAAGGTCGCAGGCATTAAACCAGTCTATTACGGTCTCGTCAGGGGCATACCCAAGGAAGTTGCAGGAATGCTTAATTCCAAGTTTATTAGCCTGGTTCTCACATTGGGCTCGCATATCCCCTTCGCCTATAAGGACGAACTGGGCATTCCTCTTCTTAAGGACCCTTGCAGCAGCTTCTACAAGGAGGTCAGGCCCTTTCTGGTAAGACATCCTTCCAGTAAAAAGAACTACAGGAAGGCATGGGTGAATTCCATAAAGCCTTTTTATATTTCCAGGGTCAACTTCCCTTTTTATTTTTCCGACGTTTATGCCGTTAGGGACTTCCCAGAGCTTGTAATCAGGAATCTTGTAGATATGCTTGACTTCTTCTTTGAGAACGGTTGAAGTTGCAATTATATCTGAGGATTCATATCCTCCAAGCCATTCCCTGTGGGAGATTTCCTTTGCTTCCCACCAGTCTCCGTGTCGGTTTCCATTCCGCCCCCATTCCGTGCTGTGGAATGTCAAAACAAATGGCAGCCCAAACTCGGATTTAATTCTGCAGAGAACATTAACAGGATGCCAGTCATGGCCGTGAAGGATATCAAATTCTCCTGCTTTTTCCCTAATATCAAGGAATCTGCAGTACATTCCGTCACACATTCGGTTCATCTGTTCTACAATATTTCCGTCTCTATCACAGGTTACCTTGTGATAGTGAACTCCATTAATTATTTCATCACTATTTTCTTGTCCGCGTGTAAAAAGATGGACTTCGTGCCCCTCTGTTACAAGGGCGTCAGAGAGCTCGGATACATGCGGAGAAATCCCACCTACACGTATAGAATACAAACTTTCCCAGGTGAACATACCTATTCGAAGCTTTTTCATACACTCACTTGTTCCTTTTATCAAAATGGGAGTTAAGGAGTTATCGATAAAAAATCAGGCTTCCCCTAGCCTTTAAATATTTGCACCCACAAATCTTTTGAGTTAAGAGTTAAAATGTTTCAAAGCCAGTTAAAATTAATATGCCGAATCGCTATTTTTTGTTTACACGTCTGGATTTGCATTCTAACTATTCTCTTTTATTCCCTCATTTCCGCCTTTATCCTGGAGGACTGTAATCTGACAAAGGCACAAGATCTTGATTATATGTTTAAGGGCAGGTTTTGCATATACTGAAATCCTTCTATTTTTTCCTTAACTTTATTTCTTTTTAATCGTAGATATATTTATCTGTGAATTTTTTCTTAGATTTTTTAAGAAACAGAATTTTATCTTTTTATTTATATAACTCTTTATCTTCCCTGGCTAGCCTTTACAGATAGCGTTTTTATATAGTCCTTTTTTACGCTGAATCTTGTCTTCTGATTCTTCTGATTTGTCAAATTTATACGTTGTTAGTTTTTAAGGTGTTGATTTTTAAGGTGTTGATTTATCCCCATAAGCAAGTTCTCCTCCAGGTTCTTTCTTAACCTGCTCTTATGTTGCTGTTTTGATTGCTTTTCTTAGAAAAGAAACTGCTTTTTCCGGAGAAACTGTATTGATATAAACGCCTGTATTCATCTCAAAGCCTGCAAAAACAGAAACCCTTGGAAGAATCCGGAGATTTAAGTGATATCCAGGCATTTCAAAAAGCTGGTAAAACATATAATTGAAAGGTATATCCCCAAAGAGCTTTTGATAAGCTTTGAGCACATCTCTTAAAGCTGTCCCAAGAGCAAAAAGAAGCTTTTCCTCACAGGTTTTAAGAGAACTCAGGTGCTGCTCTGGAAGTATCCATACCTCAAAAGGACATATCGAATAATAAGGAGCAAAGGCTATGCATCCATTACTCTGGAAAATAAGCCTCTGGGACAGCTCTTCTTTTTTGAAAATCTCGCAATAAGGGCATATTTCTTTCCTTCTAATGGCTTTGATTTCTTCTTTTAAGATCGGAGGGCAGAATGGAAGGGCAAGAAGCTGACTGTGCGAATGATCCAGAGAAGCCCCTGCGGCTTCGCCTGAGTTTTTGAAAAGTGAAACATATCGGATTTTTTCCTGAGCAGCATAGAAACAGGTACGGTCCTTATAAACGTTCATAAGGGCTGCAAGCTCGGTGTCAGAAAAATTTTCAATTTTTCTCCCGTGTAGAGGGGTCTCTACAATTACTTCATGGAAGCCATATCCAGGTCGGACCTGCAGGCCAGTTTCCGGCAAATCAGGTGGTATTGAAGTAGGGGTAAGGGCTGGGTAAAGGTTCGGAAAACAGCGGAAATCCCAGTTATGGACTCTTTTTTCGGGCATATCGGAAAATACTTCCCCATTTTTATATACAGCAGTGGCAAGCGGAGTTTTCTCTTCTGAGCCTCCGCAGAAAACACAGCTTGAAACTCCCGTTTTTTCGGGACCCTTGGCTGGCTTTTTAAAATCTGAAGGCCTTTTAACCCTTTCTTCGGCAATAATACAGGATTTGGGGAGGAAGTAATGTTTTCTAATTTCTGACATTTGGAGGGGCCTCAGTATCTCTAAAGTGGTTTTTGGTGATGATTGATGGTGATTGATGGTGATCAATTCCTTTAATTCCTGAAATTTTCCAAGCTTCCTGAGAGACTTGTTTTCCAATTACTCATAATTACTGGGCTTTCTTTTGATTTATGGGCCCAAACTGCTTTTTTATTCCTTGCAAAAGCGCTCCCCGCTTATTAATTCATAGTACTGCTTAGCTGGCTCTTTCCAGCTCATGTCTTTTGCGAGCAGGAAGGCTTCCCTGCATAAGAGTTTATATTTTACTCTGTCATTTACAAAATTCCGCGTAAAATAACTCGCTGCAAGGGCATAATCAAGCACGGTTTCATAGTAAGAAAGGTCAATATTATCTACGACTATTACCCCTCCAAGCATTTCCGCAAGGGTTTCAATGGTTTTAATTGCATCACTGAAACCGCAAACCCTGCTGACCACGCTTGGGGTTCCTTCTTTGCCAGCTTCAAGTCCGGTAAGCAGGAAGGGGTCGTATCTTGAAGGAAAAATGCCTGCACAGCAGCCTGCCATAAATTCCCCTACTTCCATGCCCAGGCCTCCATCAGAACGTGAAAGTATCTGAGGATAAAGAACGGCTGCAACTGAACGCTTTCCCCGGACCATTTTGGAAAAATCCAGGCCTCTTTCTTCAATCATTTGCTGAAGCCGTAATTCATTTCCTACGAGGATTTCCTTTGGAAGGTGAACAGGGAACCCTGCAGGCAAATTTGTTTTTGGCCCCTCTGCAGCAACAAGGAAGCAAATTATCCGGATTCCTTCCTGCAGATTGCCTTCCTGGATACTGTTTTTCATTATATGTTCAAGAGCAACAAGGGAATCGAGAAGGTCAGGATAACCTTTGTTTTCGATTTCTATACGTGAGATTGTAAAAATGGGGATGATTTTCTCAGGTTCTATCCTTTCCCCTCCATGGTATTTATAAAGGTTTTCGGAAAGGAATTTTCGGATATGGGTGAGGGAGTTTTCTTTTAAGGGCCAGTCTATCTTATCGGATTCTATGGTAATTCCGTTTCTGATTACAATTCCATTAATCCCGTAGAAAAGCCTCGCTTCCTGCCTTGTTGATTCCCCAACTGTGGTAACGGTGTCTGCATATGCAGCAAGAGCTTCAAGAGCTGCCAGGTTTTCAGGAACTCCTGAGGGCCATATGCTGTCATTTGTTCTTACTTTCTGGATGGAGTTGTATCCTGCGGTTCTTCCTGGAATGGTTGCATGCAGAGTTGCAACGGTATTTACAGGAATTCCAAGCTTTTTAAGTCTTGCAAGCGCATAAAAACCCCCAAATTCATGGCAGTGCAGGGAAACTCCAGGACAGGGGCTAAATCCTTGAGTTGAAACCATTTCTTCTTTATTGCTTACGCTTATGGGTCTAGCACCCGCGTTTATAAGAAGCCTGATAAGTTCGGAAATTGCATAGGAGAGGCAGAGGTAATGCGTATACTCGGGCCCATTTCCCATGCTTTCGTATTTTAAGGAATCAAGGCACAGATGCTCATAGGCTTCAGCTTTTACTTTGCTTTCAAGGGTCATATCCTTTCCCTGATAATTTGAACGAATAAGCCCAAAGTCGGAGGTCTGGAACTGCAGGTAGCTTATTCTTGTTTTGCCTACCACTTTTCCTCCTGTAAAGACTTTGATGCCTATTTTGTCCAGAGCTTCAAGACTTTTTTTGAGATCTCCATCAACAAGCAGGGGTCCAAACCCTTCCATATTTGTAACCCTATTTAACCCTCTGTTCCAGTCAGCCCCCCTATGGCCGTAATACGGGCCTGCAACAAGAATCTCTTTTTCGTCTTTTATTCCCAATTCGCCGGAATCAAAAAGTGCAGCAAGAGTGTGCGCTTCTTCATTAATAACGTTCCAGATCCCACCCATTTTATTTGATTTAGGGCCTGCTTCTTCTCCGGCAATTATTACGAAATGCTTTGCCAAACTTTACTCCCCCAAAGCTGCCTGAAATAATATTCTGATTTATATTTTTAATTCCCTGAGCCTATTAAAACCTATCAATTGAAAAATAACAACAACAATAATTCAAAACCGAGATTAATAACAATCAAATAAATTGAAATAGCGGTTTGAAATAAAAATCAAGATAAGATAAGATAAAATCAAAATAAAAAATAAAAATAGGGATAAAAATAGGGGTAAAAATGGAAAATACCCAAAAAAGAATAAAAAAGAATATTTAGATTTTAGCGCCTCTTAATTGAAAAAACTTACAGGGTCCTTCAGGTTCCTTTGTTTTTATCCTGTATATACTTGGATAGGCTTGGATGATATATAGATAGATGTTTGCAGAAAGCCAGTCTGAACTTAAAAGCCTGTTTTTAAGTTTCATTTAATTTTAAGTATAAATTTTAAGTATAAATTTTAAGTCTCAATTTTCAATCTTAATTTCCATATCAATTTTCATATCAATTTTCAATGCTGGTCTTCGAAGTTTTAGCTACTGATTTTTTTATTTGCATATAGCAGTTTTCTACAAGCCCGGTAGTTCCTTCCAGGTCAATAAGCTCAAAATCAAAGAGCCTGGCAAATTCCTCTATATTGGCTTCAAAAGTTTTTTCGTATTTAAGGCCTGTATTTATTCTTGCAGCTCTTTTGTAGCCTGCATAATCAAAGACAAATTTTGACATTTCGATATCATCAGGATTCTGGCTTAGCCCTGCTGTCCTTATCATTTCTCTCCAGTTTGCAGCCCACATTGGGGTCAGGAAGAAAGTGCCAACTCCCTTGCAGTTCTTCAGGGCACTTAGATACTGTTTCCTGCCTCCGAGCGCAGCCCCGATACAGTCGTCGACTATCTCCCCGTCCTGTTCCTTCAGGATAAGTATTTTGCAATCCTGGGACTGAAGGTCATGTTCAATTTTCCCAAGCACATTTCCACAGAGCCCGTAAAAAAGCAGGATCCCTTCTGAATAGGGGACCATTGTCTGTACTTTTGAATAAACCGTTTTTTTGAGATTTTCAGGAATTGCATGAAGGGCCAGCTCAAGCATAAAGATATTCAGGGTAAAGCCTGATGCTTCGTGTTTTCCTGGAAGTTTTCCAACAGGTGCTGTTTCATGCCGGATTCCTGCCTCAAGCATTTTTTTCCTGATGCCTTCGCAGTCTTCGTTTTCTATAAGAACTATTTTCTCAATTTCAGGATCGTTTTCGATTAAGTGCATTATCTCATCTTCAAACATCCTGCATCCGATTATACTTATAACAGGCATTTTTAACTCTCCATTTTTCAGTCAAGGCCTGATTCAAGGCTCTGATAGTACGGCTTTTGATACCATGACTCTTGATACTATAACTCTGATCCTGTAATATAATCTTATACTACTATAATATGACTTTATAATATAACTAAATTTGTATAATATTTAAAAATATCGGATATCAATAGTTTGTTGTGTTTATTGGCAGCTTTATGTTGCAGCTTTTTAGATTAAAGCCTGGTAATATCCCTGATTTTCCAGAACCTTTACCGGCAAGGAAAAGAGTTCTGAAAGATTTGCGGCTGTAAGGATTTCTTTTTTGTTTCCATCCCTAAAGATCCTGCCATCTTTTATGAGGATTACCCGGTTTATCTCGGGAATAATATCCTGCAAGTTGTGAGTGACAAGGATTACGCTTTTACCTGAATTTGCAATTTTCCTGGTAGTTTCCCGGAGGCCGTGCAGGGCTTTTAAATCAAGGCTGTTTGCAGGCTCGTCCAGGATAAGGGCTTCGGGATCATGGACAAGGGCTCTTCCTATAAGGACTCGCCTTGCTTCTCCTGTAGAAAGTTCGCACATCAGCCTGTCTGCAAGCCCGGAGATTTCAAGAAATTCCAGGACCTGCCTGGCTCTGGCTTCCATTTCCGGAGTAACTTTATGATTGTAATAAATTCCTATGCTGCTGAAAAACCCTGAAAGTACAATATCAAAAACCCTGATCTGACGGTAGCAAATTTGCTGGAGGTCTCCGGAAACGATTCCGAGCAAATTTCTGAGCTCAAAGACATTCCAGGTTTCTTTGCCCAGGATTTTTAATACACGGCCATCAACTGCTGCCAGCGGATGGTATTCCTTAGTAAATGTTTTGATGAGCGAGGATTTTCCGGAGCCGTTTGGCCCTATAATTGCAGTATGTTCTTCCTGGGCAATGGAAAGGGATATGGAATCAAGGATTTTTTTTCCGCACCTGACTACAGTTATATTTTTCATTTCTAACAGGAAAGGGGAGTTTTTTTGCCCTGAAAAAGCTATTTTTTGTTTCATTTTTAACCTTCTTTCTGGAGCTTAGGATGTATTATTCGAATTAATAAAATTATAGAATCGGAAGAATGAAAATCATAAATGTTCATTTCCCTAAATATTTTTTTACGCTCATTTTTTGTCTATTAAGGTTGATTGATTTCTTAT
>CAZFNE010000175.1:0-6913 GCA_964520335.1 uncultured Methanosarcinales archaeon
CCTTATAATCCTCAATTCTATAGAAATTTGCTACGTCTTCAGGCCAGCCTGAAGCCTTGAAAACTCCCATATTTTTTCCGGAGGAAAAGACAGTGGCACCTTTTACATTGACATTTATATCCATGACTATGTATGTGACGACATCATTTTCAGAGGTCATCCGCCCTGCCATCAAGTCTTCTGAGGGCCTGAAGAAATATCTCCAAGGAATGTGTACTTTCTTTATTCCGGGTTGTGGAGTTGTAGGAATTTCTTCCTGATGAATAATCTCTCCCCACTGCTGGAGGATCTCCTCAACCTGCTTTTTTGGTTCTGCCATGTTATTAAAAAAAACATGAAGAGCATAATAATCTGCATATTCAGGATATATCCCGTATGCGGCATAACCTGCCCCGTCTCCACTACCTCTTTCATTCATGAGACTGAGAGCGGCTTTTATGCTCGATCCGTCCATCCTGGACTTTGTTCGATCTATAAAGCCTATTATTCCACACATTTTGATCACTCTAGAAATTAATGTAATGTGAAGTATGTCTCTAGTAATTTCCTTGATGATTTCTGTGGCTCGTTTTTGAGAAGGAGTTCAAAAAACTTGCCAGCCGGAAAAACTGGGTCTTTAAGTAATGTTTATATGTCTGTATAAATTAGGAATTGTTTAATCTGACTTCTTCATTTTAATTATGTAACCAAAGTATATATTCAGTAACGCCCTCATGACTGATTCTACTCTATGCCAACAAATTGAGAGGGTCGCCGCTAGGGGAAGTAAGTAATTTAGTACCTATTTGACAATATATATATGTTTCTTTTTCCTGGTAAGAGTTTGTAATCAAAGCTAGATAAATATTTTTTTAGTCTTTTATTTCTCGAACCTTTTTCGAGCATCTTATATTAATTTTTAAGTAAAAATCTCGTTTATCCTGAGCTAAAACCCCTTTTAATTCATTTTAAAATTTATTTAATCTTTTCTTCGCCAAAAAATATTTGTCTAACTATGATTGCTTATTATATATTTTTATAATAGTTATCTCTGCTAAGATTTGGGGAATTTTAAAAATTTAAAAAATAGAAATTTATTCAATAATTGCTATTGCGACTAATTTAAACAAAATTCCTTTGTTACTCGAAGTTTTAAATGAAAATAACTTTGATGAAATTAATTTGCCAGAAATATATCTTGGAATAATCCTTCTTTTAAACCTGTGATAGTATTACTGGCATATTGATTTTACTATTTATTAGCTTAAAGCATATGGAGGTACTTAGAAAGTTCCCAGGGATGTACAATTGTCTTATACTCATCCCATTCCATTTTTTTTGCACAGATATAATGACTGAAAACATGGTCTCCAAGTGCTTTTCTAATAAATTTGCTTCTTTCCATCTCATCAATTGCCTCTTTTAGATCCGAGGGCAAAGAACGGATTCCTCTTTCTTCGCGTTGCTTTTCCGTGAGATGGAAGATATTCATGTTAGTAGGTTCTCCGGGATCAATCTTGTTTTTTATTCCATCAAGCCCGGCTCTCAACATGAGTGCAAATGCAAGGTAAGGATTACACGAAGGGTCTGGGCATCTCAATTCAACTCTCGTGCCGTTCCCACGGGTTGCAGGAATTCTAATTAATGAACTCCTATTCTTTGCAGACCAGGTGATATAAACAGGAGCTTCATATCCGGGGACGATTCTCTTATAAGAGTTGACAACCGGATTTGTTATAGCTGTAAATTCTCTTATGTGTTTTAATAACCCGCCAATATAATACATTGCATCTTGGGAGAGTTGAGTTGGAGTACTTGGATCATAGAAAACATTTTTTCCATCTTTAAAGAGGGACTGGTTTGTATGCATTCCCGAGCCGTTAACTCCAAAGAGGGGTTTTGGCATGAAAGTAGCATAATAGCCTTTGTGGTAAGCAATCGATTTGACCACATATTTAAAGGTTATTACATTATCTGCGGTGCTTAGCACATCCCCGAACCTAAAATCAATTTCATGTTGCGAAGGTGCAACCTCATGATGAGAGGCTTCTATATGGAAACCCATATACTCAAGGGCGTAGTCAATATCTCTTCTGACGTCCTGGGCTCTATCAAGAGGGGCAAAGTCAAAATATCCTCCCTGATCAGTTAACTCCGTGGTCGGATTTCCATTTGCGTCAAGTTTAAACAGGAAAAATTCTAGTTCCGGGCCCACGTTCATTGAGAAACCCATTTTTTCAGCTTCGTGTATTGCACTCTTGAGAACGTATCTAGGATCTCCCTCAAACGGCCTCCCATCTGGAAGGTACACATCCCCCAGTATCCTGGCTACGGCGCCTGTCGTGGGTCTCCAAGGAAGGATCCTGAAAGTGGAAGGATCAAGTATAAGCTTCATATCGGATTCTTCGATTCTTGTAAAGCCCTGAATCGAAGAGCCGTCAAACATTACCCCATTCTCAAAAGCTTCTTCTAATTGTTCTGAAGGAATTGCCCAACTTTTAATAATTCCAAGGATATCAGTAAACTGGGTTCTTATAAACTTAACATCTCTCTCTTTTACAGCTTCTAATACATCTTCTTTAGTTGTACACTTTCTTATTTCCACCATTTGATCTCATCCTTAAAAGGCACTAGGTTACCATATACCTACCTTGTGTTATATATAAATTTCTATTAAGGGGGATGAAGACAAATTACTCAAACACAGACATTTTAAAAACATTAAAAATAATCCCCATCTTTTGTATATTTCTAACATCAAATATTTAAAATTCATCTAAAGGACAAATAAACCAGAAAGAAATTGAAAATCCAAAGTCTAAAACGAAATATCTTAAGATAAAAAGTAAAAAGCAGAATAATTTTTACTAAATAAGGATTTTTGAACCCCAAAATTGATAAGATTTGTGCGTTAATTATTTGCTGAGGAATGATATGTTTCAGGGGATAAATATCTTTAAACTTTTAACTTCAATAGTGATTTGTTTACTTGCGGGGATAATTGGCTCTGTATTTACAGCTTCTTCTATTGAGACCTGGTATGCTTTATTGGAGAAACCAGCTTTTAATCCCCCATCGTGGTTATTCTCACCAGTCTGGACAATTCTTTATATACTGATGGGGATTTCATTATATATTGTATGGGAAAAAGGTCTTGATTATCCTGGAGTGAAATTTGGAATGACCCTTTTTGGAATCCAGCTAGTACTTAATACTGTGTGGTCTATTTTGTTTTTTGGGCTACAGGCTCCCTTTTATGCTTTTATCGAAATAATTTTTCTTTGGATAATGATTCTTTTAACGATCTTACAGTTTAGAAAAATTTCAAAAAAAGCTTCTTACCTGTTAATACCTTACATTTTATGGGTCAGCTTTGCCGCAGTACTTAATTATTACATTTGGATTCTAAATTCATAATCGGCGAATTTCATGAAAAATAAAAATAGTATTTACAGGCAATGAAGATTTAATTTAAATAGCTAATATTAATACTATTTGAGATGATCCCAAAACTCAAAATTAGTTCTCGTAGTTTTGTATTTCAAATTATCATCTAATTCTCTGACATGAAATTAATTTTAAAAATTAAAAATGTATTAGAAAAAAATAGGTTTCGGGATAGCCTCTTTTTAAAATGGAATACTTTCTTTTAAGAGCATCAATTCAATAAATTTGTTATAGAGCTCCACATCCACAGCTTCTTCCTAATAAAGTGGAAACGCGATGTTTTAAGTGATTGAGGTCATCTTCTGACATATCTTGGAGTTCTTTTTGATGTTCTTTTTCTAAGTGATCAAACATAGCTTTTTCAACTTCTTCTAACTCATTGCCAGCGGCCATAAAATTACACTTAAATCCTAAATCACTGCATTTTATTATTTTCATAAAATTTCCTCCAAAATAATTGTCAGAAATGAAAATTCATTAATTCAAATAAAATATAATAAAAATTAATAGGATTTAAAACTAGGTTCCAACAACTGTCTTTGAAAATTATTTGTAACTTCAATTTCTACTGGAAGTCTAATAAAATCATTGAAAATATGTTTATTATTGTCCAAAATCTATAGAAATTTGATAAATGCAAAATTAAGATTGAAGATATTTAGCTTTGTATAATTTAAGGGCCCCTCCCATTAATAAATACTGAAAGTAAACCATGCCAGTTATTGAATAACCATGCAAAGTAGGGTTCGTAATTAATAGTAACATAAATTTATGAATTGTGAGTATTTTTTAGTTGAAACTTACAATATTCAGGAATATTATATACTAAAAAATAATATAAATCCTCCTGATTTTCAATATAAATAATTGTTATTTTTTAGACAGAGACTCAGATATAAATGTATTCCTGTTATAATCAGTTGATATTATTATTAGAAATAATAAGGGTCAAATTTTTGAAGAAAAATAAAAGGTTAAATCTTTAGCTATCAGATATGAAACGTTGAAATTTAAGAATAAAATTATGTTCAGACTTCCAAAAAAAGGAAACAAAAGAACCTTTAAGAATTTAGTTTAGAATCTTAATTTCCTATTTATATAAACCTACCTAGACACAACTAATTGTGTAAAACTATCAATATATTTGTTCAAACTAGACAATTTCAATTAATGATTAAATTGCTTGTAGGTTGAATTGGGGGCCTAATTAGAGGACTAAGACTGCGTATAATATCGCAGAGGGAAGGGAGTTGGATATTATGACTGTCAATGTCATAGAAGTAAATAATCTTGAGCATAAATATGGCGACTTAACAGCCGTAGATAATATTAGTTTCGCTGTACAACAGGGAGAGATATTTTCGTTTCTTGGCCCCAATGGAGCGGGCAAGAGTACGGTAATTAATATTCTCACCACCCTTAGGAAGATACAAAAAGGTGAAGCTAAAGTTAATGGATATGATGTGGCAAAAGATTCAAAAAATGTAAGGAAATCGATAGGCATAGTTTTCCAAATGATGTGTCTTGATTATGAAATGACTGTATGTGAGAATCTTGAATATCATGGTAGGATATATTCAATACCAAAGGAAGAGAGGAAAAAAAGAATAAATGAGCTTCTTAAATTAACTGAGTTAGAAAACAAAAGAAATACTCTGGCCAAAGATTTAAGTGGCGGTATGAAACGCAGGCTTGAACTTGCTCGGGGACTGCTGACCAAGCCTGCGGTGCTTTTCCTTGATGAACCAACAGTAGGTTTTGATATACAGACAAGAATGAGAATATGGGAATATCTGAAAGGCATTAAAAACGAGGGCACAACCATTTTTTTAACGACACATTATATGGAAGAGGCTGACCTGTTGAGTGATAGGATCAGTATTATTGATCATGGGAAAATTATAGTTACTGGGAGCGCAGCCGAATTAAAAAATAAACTTGGCAAAGACCTTATCTATTTAGAAACCAGTGACAATAAAGCTGCTGCTGCAGTCTTAAGAATGCTTGAATCAGTAAAATCTGTAAATGAAGATACTAAATCTTTAAGAGTAATGCTTGGGGG
Source organism: uncultured Methanosarcinales archaeon (assembly GCA_964520335.1). GTDB lineage: Archaea > Halobacteriota > Methanosarcinia > Methanosarcinales > Methanosarcinaceae > Methanosarcina. The sequence continues at coordinate 5,489 of CAZFNE010000175.1, forward strand.
AGACGTTACTCATATATTGCCTGGACTTATGGACGCAATTAGAAATGCTGGAATAGAGATTACATCAGTAAATATTAAAAAACCATCAATGGATGATGTTTTTGTTCATTACACTGGACATGAGCTGAGGGAAGGAGAAGTACAGGAAAAGCATGAAGAAAATGAAGCTATTGTGGAGGCTTTAAAATGAGCTTTGGGTTTCATGCTGTATACTGGAGAGAAATGCTAAAGTTTTTCAGATTTAAATCAGTACTCTTCAGTTCTCTAATTCAGCCTGTCATGTGGCTTGCATTCTTCGGACTTGCGATGTCAAAAAGTTTTGATGAATTAATATCTATGCTTCCGACTATCCCGGGTGTTCCAACCATTGATTACTTGACATATATGGGAGCCGGGATAATTGCTATGGATGTCCTTTTTAGCAGTCTTTTTGGAGGGACCTCCCTTTTATTTGACAAAAAATTCAGTTTATTAAAAGAAACAATTGCAAGTCCTATCTCTCGAGTAAGTATCATACTAGGTATTGGGCTTTCCGGAGTAACAAAAGCATTCATCCAGACACTTATTATAATCGTGTTTGGAAAGTTTATCGGGATGGACTTCTTCAAAGATTATACACTTGCACAGACCATAATTGCAGTAATAGGCATTTTCTTGCTAGTGGGAATTTTTACTCTGGGATTTCTTTTCCTTTCCGGCTCAATTGCTATTACAGTTGAAGAACCAGAAGGAATGCAGTCTATACTAACCTTACTTAGCATGCCTCTCTTCTTTGTAAGCAGTGCACTGTACCCGGTTGATTCTTTCCCTACGTTCCTCCAGATTTTATCAGTGTTTAACCCATTATCTCTTCTAGCAAATGGAATTCGCTACTTCGCACTGGGAACGAATTTTTCCGTGATGGGAGACCATTATATTTACAGTACAGCAGATATCACTCTGTCCTTTGTCGGCCTCCTTTTATTTGCTGGTACAACATTGTTAGCTGTAATGTGGAGGTTTGACAAAGTAGATATTTCTTAATTCCTCTAACATTCCCTTTCTTTTTCTTTACTAAATAATTAAAAACTGCCTGACTACAATGAAGGCAGTCTTTTTTATATGTTTTATTGTAACTTATTATATTCTTTGAATTAGGTTTTAATTTATTGCATTAAGAAAGCAAAGGTTACAATTGGTCCATTCCTTAGGGTCAAGTAATGAAAGTAATCTGTTTTTGATTAGAGCTTGTCTTAAAATCAAATTTAATTCTACAATTGGAACAGGACTTATGTATTTGAACTGAAAAACGGTACATTAAGCCATTAAATGCTTAAAGTGTAAATTTTTGCAATGATGTTTAATGTGTTTGATTTCGTAACTATAATGAATAAGCCCGATGTAATAATTTATGACCTGAATTTGAAATCAACAATGCTCACTATC
>CAZFNE010000176.1:0-6880 GCA_964520335.1 uncultured Methanosarcinales archaeon
TTCTTTTTTCATTTTATTCTTTTTATAAGTTCAGGCAAAAATCAAAAGGATAAAATTTATTAATAATATAAGCACTGAGAAAAAGATCAATTAACCATTTTTTTCATGGTGTTTGTAATGTCTAGAAAAACCCAGAAACCAAAGTCTCGCAGAGAACATGACCAGACGAAACGAAATAAAGAGAATCTCCAAAAACCCGTATCTAATAAAGGAGCCGTTAGTAAAGGAAATGTTAGTAGTAAACCAAGTCTAACTAAACAACCGACAGCTAAAGAAAGTATTATTGAAAAATGCAAAAAACTTCTTGGAAGAAAAAACTAAAAAGTAAGCTATTAAAAATTGATTTCTCTCAATTTCCAGTCCGTTATAGCAAAATAGTATCCTCCCAATCCTTGACTTTCCTTCTGAGTCGTCTTTAATTTCATTATCAAAGGCGAATTCAGTTTGTTTTAGGAAGATACTATTCTGCCATTGCTCCTCATAAATGCCAATTAAGGCCTATAACTCTAGTTTTATATGCATTATTTTCGAGAGCTTTTGTAGCTGACAAAATGATTTTGCAATTTAGTATCAAAATAGTTTACTCTTTCATCTTTCTTGAGGCTTATCACGTCTGCATCTATGACTGGGGTAATAGGTAAAAGACAATCCAAATGATTATATTAATTTAAGATATTTTTAATATATGTGTAAGAGTAGAGAACACCAGTACTACCTTGAAGCTTTAGATGAGAACAAATCCGCAATGGAAAGAAGAAATGCTATAAAAAGACTCTATGCATGTAAAACCGAAGAAACTGTATACTATTTTAATGAAATCTTGGCTGATAATAATAGCGTGCCAGACTGGTTGAAGCTTATCGTAAAAGATTACTATGTGGACCTTTGCCTCGAGTTTCTTTAAGCCAAGTTTTTATTAATTCTTAAATATCCTCTTCTAACCTGGATTGCATAATTTGCCACCAAAGTTGCTTTTAAGGCTTCTTTAAAAGAAGTTAGAAAAAGAGGTTTAGATGTTCTAAATTACGAAAGTTTTAAGCAAAAGTCCTGGTGTAAAGCATAAGACTGTCAAGAAACAAATATCTAATAAGCCTCTAATAAATGTTCTGAGATTAAATAATCTAAATGTATCAATAAATTTATAAATAAATATATAAATAAAAATATAAATAAATTTATACCTATAAAACATATAAATATACAAATAAATTAAAATTTAATTAAACGCCTTCAACTCCAGGCAAGAATTGTTTTGTTTTAATTTATTCAACTGAGATTTATTCAAATTCTAATTCGGATTTTATTAAGGTTTTAGTTTAAATTTGAGCTTGGATTTAATTTTCCAGTCCATTCTTTTTCTGAATCTCCCGGGCAATAAAACTTATATCTTTCTGGCCTTCGCCTTTTTGTATTAATTTTGAGTATTCTTCTATGGCCACACTTGTCACCGGTAATATAGCTCCAGTTTTTATCATCTGTTTCTCAACAAGCTTCAGGTCTTTGAATAAATTATTAAGCGAAAAAGCCGGTTCAAAATCACCCTCCACAATCTTTGAGCCCTTGTTCAGGGAAAAATAGTTTTTGTGAGGAGTGTTGTTTATTGTCTCAACAAAAGTTTTAGGATCAAATCCAAGCTTTTGTGAGAAAGCCAGGGCCTCAGAGAAGGCCTCTGCAAGTAGCCCTAGATGCAGATTTATTACAAGTTTCATTTTATGCCCGTTTCCATCTTCTCCCAGGTAAATTACGGTTTTGCCGATTTCGGAAAGGAATTTTTCATATTTTTTAAAGATTTCCTGGTTTCCCCCAACCAGAATAATAAGCTCACCTTTTAAAGCGAGATCTTTACTTCCAACCACAGGGGCGTCCAATCTTTCTAAACCTGCTTGTTTTGCAGCTTCTAAATGTTTGATTGATGCCGAAGGATCTATTGTACTCAGGTCAATCCATAGGCTTCCTTTTTTTGCCCCGCTAAGCATCCCTTCCTCTCCATAAATCACAGCATCAATAGCTGCTTCATCAGTCAGGGAAGTCATAATGATATCAGATCCTGCAGCTAAGGCTTTTGGTGTTGGATGAAAAATAGCTCCTTTTTCAAAAAAGGGTTGAGCTTTTTCTTTTGTTCTGTTATATAAATGAATATTGTAGCCTCTGGACAAAAGATTCGAAGCAAAAGAACTTCCCATTATCCCCAGGCCTATTATACCAACATTTATTTGTTTCTCATTATTAGAAGTTGTCACCTAATTCCCCCCTACATAAAAATAATGAAAAGTACTTTTTCCGGTACTTTTTAGTTTGTTTTCTTTAATTATCCGTTTTTGATGAGCTCTTTTTATGTCTAATCTCTTCATTTATATATCTTCAGTTGTTGGTGGCAGAAGGATTTGTTGCGTGACTGCTTCTCGCCAGCGTACCCAGAGAATTCCCAATCCGACAATTCCGACAACGCCCTGAGTAATCAGGATACTTAATCCTGGGCTTGAAGTGCCGGCAAGCAAAGGAAGCATATTCCAGGCAGCATGCAGGAGAGAAACGAGAATATAAGCTTCAATGACTTTAAGATTAACCCGGAAGCAGCAGTCTCTGCTCTCCCTGAAGAGTACGCTGGCTAAAATTGCAGTCCAGGTTCCATGCCCAAGAGGAGAAAGCAGTCCCCGAAGCAGGGTTATTCCAACTGTTGCCGAAAGACTCCCCCCACTCATTAGATAAGCAGTAAAAGCATAACCATTGCTTTCCAGGGCTGCAAACCCCATTCCTGCAGCCGCGCCCAGAATTAACCCGTCCATCTCAGAGTCATGCCTTTTATGGCGAGCAATTATAACGACTCCGAGAATTTTAGCAAACTCTTCAATAAACCCTATTTTCAGGATTGCCCAGACATTCAATTGAGTAATAAAAAAAGGTTCCAGAATAGAAGCAGCAAGAAGCCCCACCAGCCCTCCGTAAAGAAAAGATAGAGAAACTGTCGGCATTGTCAATCGACTAAGATGCCTGCGCTCGTAAAGAAATGAGACATAGGCAACAGGAACCATAAAATTTCCTATCATTACAAGAGTTGGAAACAGGTTTGTGTTTTCTGTCAGCACCAGGGCTACCAGAAGTAAAATGTAGAAAATGAAGGCCGTAACTAAAATTTTTAGCCAGCCATTTTTTTTGAATTTTGTTACAGGCGCCAAGGGAGGTTGAATTTCAGCCTGGCTTGTTGCAACTTCCGTCCTCTCAAATGCCCCCGAATCGTTATCCAAAATACACCCCCTAATAACATTTTTGTAACAGTCTCAAGTATTAATAAGTAGAGAAAAACCGGCACATGAAAGTTAATATAGAGAAGTTCAGGATTTCAAGTTTTAATTTTTCGAATTATCACTTATATGCGTCCCTAGAATACAATCATTAAAAGCTTCGATACAAAAATGGTTGTTTTTAATATATAAAGAATAAGAATGCTTCAAAGTTCTATTCCTCTGTTACTCGGTAACATTATTGAGGGACTTAACTATTATATTCATTTGCTTAATGAGCATTATTAATAAATTTAATTATAGATTTAAAGAAAAAAACTGGCCAAGCAAGATAATTTCATTATTAATCCCTGAAAGGAGTTCTTTCGTTAAGCCATAAAAATAGTGTTTCATCGAAAAGCTTTCTTGAAGAAGACATAGATACATAGTTATCAGGTATGAAGCAGTAGAATGAAAGCAATTGCCATTAAACCAAGAAGCGATACAAGCCCTGCCACAACCTCAATTGGCCGGGTTGTAACCTGAAATTTTCCCGCATCAATTTGTCTCGAATAACGGATATATCGCCTGGTTCCATCTATAGCCATCAAAATACCTGTTACCACCATAACAATTGCCATCCCACGTGTCAGGTGCAGTCCAGGTACAACCTGATGCTGTAAAAACTGGGCAGCTGCAAGGCCAAGGCCGATCATAGCCACTGCGGTACGAAGCCACGCAAGGAAGGTTCTTTCATTTGCAAGATGGGTTCTTGCACGGCTCTCCAGGTCAGTTAACACTTCTTTTTCCTCCCTGCCCGTATTTGAAAGCTTATTTTGTGCCATATTTTCACCAGCCCGTGGGAAGAATTATTGCTTTATATTTTCAGTTGCTGTAACTTTAACTGGTTTTGATAAAAATACTATTCTTGGGGTTATTTTTTTAATAAAGTTGCTTAACCAAGCATATCCTAACATGATTTAAGCAACATAAATATTGACTGGAGCTATTGAATAAAGTTAACCTTCAGATACTGGTAAAAGCTCCAGATTTCTTCAGGGGCTTTAAAAATCTAAATAATGTCCAATGATTTCGAAAACTTGAATTCTCAGAAAACTCTATGGGAATCTAAAGGAGAGAACTATTTAAACCTGAGCTTAATAAATGAAGTGAATTTGACAAATTTTTCAGAGCAGATTTAAGGCATCGATTGTTAAGGTATCAATAATAAGAAGTATACGGGGGTTCTCTTTTTAGAACTAACATTATTACTGGTTAGAGTTTTTCTATCACATACGACCTTATTTTGCTCAAAGTTGCTTTTCCATGTGCATGTAATTCTTTAAATTTTTCCTGATATATTACAGAGGCTGGCACCAGAAGTAATGGAACAGTTGCTATAGCTTTAACTTCTTCTGAAACAGGCAGGACTGCCAGAAAGCCTCCTCCGGCAACTCCATAAATAGGAACTATGGGAATCAGCATGGCAAGGCCAAAGGTCCTCCTGAAGTGAATGCCCAGTTTTGCAGCCAGAAACCCGTTTGATCCTATAACTACACCAATACCGATACTAGGCCCTATACTTTGAAACGGATTGTATGATGGCCCGACATAAAGTCCAAAATCAATCCCGAATGCGGAAACAAGCCCATTGAATTGATTCCTTTCCTGATTGGAGTTCCCTCCCACGCTCGATAAAACAATACCTATATCCAATTGAATAGGTCCTCTTCCTGCTCCCCTTCCGTTCATTATATAATTACTTCCATTATCCATAATAAAATTTATCTCTTTTTCGATTTTTCTGAAAAAAGATAGCATATTGTGAATTTATTTCTAGCATATTGTTATTTATCAATCGGAAAAGCAAAAGAAACACCGGTTTTATTTACAATTTTTATTTATATAGTTACAAATGGTCACCTAGTGCAGGCTGTGTGATTTGGAAAATGCTTAATTTTTATACCTGGCTTCTATCCCGATTTCACTGTATCTATCACTATCTAATTCTTGCATGGCACTCTTGACAGCTTTTGTAAAGTAGACAAATTCAGGATCCTTATTCTCTTTTAGCTTAAATACGGTATATTCGGTATAAAAGCCGTCATCCAGTTCATATGATAGTATATCAGATTCAGCTAGTTTTATTACATTCATCAGGCATCCCATTCGCATTTCAATCCTCGGGTTTTCCAGTTCCAGAGGATAGGTTTTGCCATCCTCGAGTAAAGCAACGTAAATACTTATAGGACGCACATACTCATTAACCAAGTAAATCCGGATTAATTTATCATAAATGTCAAGGTCAAGTTCTGAAGCCTCTTTTATTATGTTATCAATTTCTATAAACCTGGCAGTATCCGACATGATATCCCCTGTAGAATAAATATAGATTAATATAAATTAGCTTCGGAGGGGGCAAGCTTCTGAATATTTTTAAAATGATTTTACAAAAGAATTATTAACTAAGATTCAAAAACGATATAAGTAATAAAATTAAAGTGTTTCAAGCCATAAATTTCTTCGAATACTCTTTAAATATATTAAGTCTAGTTCTTAATAAATATATGCGTGTTTGTCTGATAATAGACAATATGGAGAAAATAGCAGCTTTCTTTGTATTAGGATTATTACTGTTAGCACCGGTTTCTGTAGCTGCAGGGGCCTCGCAGCCATCATGCGATGGGGGAACGTGTAAAAATTTAAAAATTACCAAGCTTACAATAAACCCTTCAGGCAAAACCGTTCCAATGAAAATCGGGTTCATGGGAGTTATATCCGGCCCAGTAAAACGAGTCCAGTACCAGGTTATAAATTCCAAAACCGGAAAAGTAGCCACGTATTGCAACTCTTACTGTGCAAAATGTAAAAAAGGCAAATGCAACTGCGGATGTACTTTGAAAGAACCCGGGACATTCGATGTAAAGATGACTGCATATGGCCCTGATAACTGCTGTGTAACCCTGATTAAAAAGGCAGCCATTGTAGCTAAAGAATCTGCAGAGCCAGTAGAACCTAAAGAACTCACTCCGAGCTTTAAATCCACAATCTCTGGAAAGAAGGTTACATTCAAAGATACAAGCTCAGGCATTAAGCCCACAAAATGGACCTGGAACTTCGGGGATGGCTCCAAATCAACCTCACAGAATCCAAGCCATACCTATAAAAAAGCAGGCACATACAAGGTATGTTTAACTGTATGCAGTAGTAAGGCTGATGATTGTAAATCAATTTGTAATAAAGTAGTTGTTAAATAATGCTAAAGAGGGGAACAAATACCTTCTTTTTTAAAGAATCTTCTTTAAATGAAAATCACTTTTACTAATCTTTTATTATATAGGAGCATATAGGGTAACAAATTCATCATCCTTTAAGTAGGAGATGAAGCGAACCCTTAATTTCTTTTGTTTTGCTTAAAATTTTATCTTCATACTTTTGTAAAGAATGTTTTTAGTATTGTAATTTCAATAGTTGGCAATTAAAAGTCGATACCTTTAATTAATGATCGTTATTAAATATTGATAAACATTCAAATAAATCGGATTGTGCATCCCATCAAGTATCATAGCTTAGGATGGGTCACAAAATTTTATTTTTAATTCTTTCAAAGGTAAATAAGAATTAGAAATCAAGTTCTATTAACTTTTAGTTCAAGGTTC
>CAZFNE010000177.1:0-6874 GCA_964520335.1 uncultured Methanosarcinales archaeon
GGGTGTAAAAAAGGAAGAGAACTTTAGAGGTATTATTAATGAAAAAAATGTTAAGGATTATGGCAATGCTCCTTGTTATTGCCACTGTAGTCTTCGTAGCCGGATGTGCTAGTGAAGGCCCCAAAGAAGGAAACGGCACTTCAGAACCAGGCGTTACCGAAGGACATGACGGTGCAAATGTTGAAGGTAACAACACAACTGCAGTCGGAAACAACACAACTGTCGTTGGAAACAACACAACTGTTGTCGGAAACAACACGACTGTCGTAGGAAACAACACAACTGTTCCTTAAACATTGCATCGACTTCCAGCTAAACACGTAATCTATTGGGCTATAGATAAAGTACCCCCGACAGAAATTATGAATAAAAAAGCTGGGAAACAGTTTCTTAAACAAAAGACTAAGTAGCCTTTTAAAAGGCTACAACACTTCTATTTTTGAGAATAGCTTTTGGAAACTAAAGGTGATTATTGCTTTTTTCTATCCAAACAGTAAATTAATAACAAGTCTCATTATTGAATACAGTTCTTTTTGCATTTTTTAATTTTCAGTTCCGGTGCTAATAATTAAAAAATTTTAATATTAATTTCCTTCTCAAGCCAAGAAGTACATTTAATGTATATTCTGGTATTTTATTTCTGTTCTTTCAGATTTTAAGAAGTTATTTAGATGTCTTTTCTTTTTTCATTTCTTTTGTACATCCATTCTTAAAAGTTTAACTCTATTATTTTATAAATTATTTAAAAATAGAAATCTATTAATCTTTAGTTTTCCCATTAAGTTTCGAAACCTTATATAATTATTTTTATAAGGAAGACTTTGAGGTACAAAAAATGAAAACCCTTTTAAAAACATTTATAGTGCTGCTTGCAATCTCTGCTGTTCTTTTTGCTGCCGGGTGCGCTGGACAGAACGAGAATGCAGAGCAACAAGCTCCGGCTCAAGAAAATGCCAATGGCGGGGAAACCTCTGCTGTTGAAGAGAACGCATCAGGAGAAACCCCTACATACATTGTCGGAACTGAAGCCCAATTCCCCCCATTTGAGATTGTGGATTCCCAGGGCAATGTTATTGGTTTTGATGTTGATCTCATGAACGCTATTGCCGAAGACCAGGGCTTTAAAGTTCAGTATATGGACCAGGATTTTGCAGGGCTGATTCCTGCTTTGCAGACTGGAAACATTGATATTATTGCTTCAGGGATGACAATTACTGAGGAACGTGAAAAAGAAGTCGATTTCAGTCAGCCTTATATTACCGCAGGGCTTGCTATTGCCGTAACCGCCGATAACCAGGATATAAAATCCGTAGACGACCTGAAGGGTAAAACGGTTGCCGTACAGACAGGCTCAACCGGCTTTATGAAAGCAGAAGAGCTTAAAAAAGCAGGGGTAATCGCTGAAATTAAAGACTTCCCACATGTAAATGAAGCAATTGAAGAACTCAAGATCGGCGGCGCAGATGCAATGATCAATGATTTACCTGTTACAAATGCCTTTATTGCAGTCCAGCCGGGAGTAATCAAGATTATTGGAGAACCTCTTACCAGTGAGTCCTATGGATTTGCTGTTCGCTCTGGCAACACCGAGCTCCTCAACAAGATCAACAAAGGCCTGGAAAATGTAAAAGCCAGCGGCAAATACGATGAATTGCTTAAAAACATCCCCAACTATATAAATGATTAAGCAGCTGGACTCAGAATTCGTAAATAAAGCTGTTGGAGCAAAAATATATTAAGGATTTATAAAAGAACTCTGACTAATATAAGAAGCATAAGAAGCACATTTGTGCTTCTTCTTTTTTAGTAATATCTTTTAGGCGTTTTTTATTTCTTAATTTTGAAATAATTGAAAAGCTAACTCTAAAGTATTTTGATTACTTCCTTTTTCAAAATTGCCTAATTTAAAATGATCAAATTTATATAATGAGAAATACTTTTCCATTGCAGTTTCCTGTAAAACAGACACTCTGTACATTGTCCCAAAGTTCTACTGTTCCTGAATTTTACATTAAGGCGAGATTCAGAAATATGCAGAAATTGTAGAGCTGTACGTTTAGAACTCTAAAAATTCAAAAATTTATAAATCCTAAACAATTAGTGCACTTTATAAAAGACGTTTACAATTCTCACATTATATTGTGTTAATTATCGTCCTTATAGAACTCATATATTTCATATTTTAAAAAATGAGGTCGAAATTTGTCTCTTTTAGCCTCCTACCTTAATCACGCCATTGCCGTTTTTCCCAGTTTATTACGGGGGGCAGTAATCACTATAGAAGTTACTACCTTTGCAATATTCTTCGGGCTCATCCTTGGGACAATTGCTGCTTTTGGAAAGCTTTCTAAAAGGGCTTTTTTCAGGATTCCTAGCACTTTGTATGTGGATTTCATCAGGGGAACTCCCCTCTTCGTGCAAATCCTTATCTTTTATTACGGAATTCCCGGGCTTATTAACGGACTTACAGGCGAAGTTTTTCGCATTGATCCTATTATAGCAGGAATTGCGGTTTGCAGCATAAACAGCGGAGCCTATAATGCCGAGATTATCCGTGCAGGCATCAAATCTGTTGACCGCGGCCAGATGGAAGCAGCCCGCTCTCTGGGTATGCCTGAAAGCCTGGCCATGAAAGAAATTATTATGCCTCAGGCGGCCAGGCTTGTAGTCCCTCCCCTCGGAAATGAATTTATTGCTCTCCTGAAAGATTCTTCCCTGCTTGCAATAATTAGCGTACACGAGCTTTCTAAAAATGGGATGCTTTATGTTTCAAAGACCTTTGCAGCTTTTCCCACATACATTTCGGTAGCTCTGGTTTACCTGGCACTGACAATGGGAATTTCTCGAATACTTAGCTATGTCGAAAGGAGGCTTGGTGTCAGTGATAGAAGTGAATAATCTGTATAAGAATTTCGGGAATCTTAAGGTCCTTAAAGGAATTACCGAAAAAATTGAAGAAAGGGAAGTAGTCTGTGTAATCGGGCCTTCAGGCTCAGGAAAAAGCACTTTTCTCCGCTGTCTCAATCTGCTTGAAACTCCTACATCAGGGGACGTCTGGATTGATGGGGTAAAAATTACGGACCCTGGCGTGAACATTAATAAAATCCGCGAAGAAGTAGGAATGGTTTTCCAGCGCTTTAACCTATTTCCACACATGACTGCCCTTAAAAATGTAGCCATTGCTCCCCTGAAGGTTCGCGGCCTTTCAGAAAAAGAGGCTTATGAGAGAGCTTATAATCTCTTGAAAAAAGTAGGCCTCGAAGATAAAGCTGATGTCTATCCTAATTCCCTGTCCGGAGGGCAGCAGCAGCGGGTTGCAATCGCGCGTGCCCTTGCCATGCATCCTAAAGTCATGCTTTTTGACGAACCCACATCTGCTCTTGATCCTGAAATGGTTGGAGAAGTCCTGAATGTCATGAAAGCCCTTGCAAAAGAAGGCATGACAATGATTGTTGTGACCCATGAAATGGGTTTTGCCAGGGAAGTTGGTAACCGCGTTCTTTTCATGGATGATGGGATCATCGTTGAAAAAGGCACTCCGCAGGAAATCTTCTTTAACGCTCAAAACGAGAGAACAAAGTCCTTTTTAAGTAAGATTTTATAAATTTTAAACAAGAACAGCTCAGCCATTTAAGAAAGATTAAGAACGAGAGAATATGCCAGATAAAACCTTAACGAAACTGAAAGAAGTAAAAGACAATATCAAGAAATACGTAGAGCTATGCAAGTTGTTATATACAGATCCAGGAACTCCAAAGCTTGCAAAAATACTATTATGGGTTGCTATAGTCTATGCATTGTCTCCTATTGATTTAATCCCGGATTTTCTGCCAGTAATCGGATATCTGGACGACATAATAATTCTCCCCGCTCTGTTATACGTCGCAATAAAACTGGTTCCCTCTAACGTATATCTTGAAAATTACAATAAGGCTTTCAGTTAATAACCCTTTTAGGTCAATGAACTTATTATTTTTACCTTTCAGCTCTATTGCAGGTTATTATTTTGGGTTAAATATAATCTAAATTCTTTTATATTGCCTGAATTTATACACACAATTTTTATCTGATGATTTGCTTTAATTATCACGATTGTTATCGAGGCTAAAAAATGAAAGAAACCCTGAAAGCCTATATTGATCTCACCCGTGCCCATTTTCTTCCTGCCTGGCCTCTTATCTTCTGTTCCGGGCTTTTCCTTGCTTTTGCAAATTATGGGGGATTTTCCTGGTCATTAACTTTAAAAGCCGCTTTAATAGGACTATTTGGATTTGAAGCAGGCTTTGTGCTTAATGATTACATTGACAGGTACAGGGACAGGTTAGATGTTGAAAATACTCTTACCGGATACTGGAGGCCTTTTAAAGAAAGACCAATTCCTTCAGGAAAAATTTCCTCAAAAGGTGCGTTTTCTCTATTTATTTTACTTGCCGGAATTACTTCAGTTCTTATCTTTACGCTTCCTTTCCCTAATTCTCTGTATGTCTTTTCAATTATGCTTTATTCTTATGGGATCGAGGTTTTCTATCAGATTAAAAAAAGGAACCAGAAATACCCGATTGCCCAGCTTCTTGGCAGGACCGATTTCACGCTTTTTCCGGTGGCAGGATATCTTTGTTATGGGCATCCGGATATTACTGTCCTTCTTTATATGATCTTTTTCTATCCCTGGACTATGGCTCACCTGGGCCTTAATGATTTCATCGATGTGGAAAATGACAGGGCCAGAGGTATGCAGTCTATAACCATCCTCTACGGGTTAAAAAAGACAATATACTGGATTACAGGCTTTACGGCTTTACATATTCTTGCAGGGTCTTTTTTTCTCAAAGAACTCGGAAATATTGCTCATTACGGTTTTTATGTGGGCTTTTTGCTGCTTGCAGGGGCAAACCTCTATCTCTGGAAAGAAAAAACTCCACGGGCAGGAATGAAAATACTTCCTCTTTTTCACGGGACCCTGGTGATTTATGCGGTTTCGATAATTCTTGATTTTATATTAAAATAAAACAGGATCCGGAAAACAGAGAAATTATCCCCTTTAATCCAAATTTTTACTTTTTTCCCTTTTTTCAAAAATTATAAACCTCTGGCAGCCTTTTATATTAGTCAGGGAATGGGTGCGAAGAAACCATCTAAGTTTTGATAGATTTGACTAGGGATATTTTTTCTTGTTTGGATTTTACTTTTCTATTCCGGGTTTGCCTTGGCCTTTCAGAAATATGGGAATTTTTTCTGGCTTCCGAGAGCGTGTCTTAAATCAAATTTGATTCTACAAAGAGATGTGACTCAAATACTTAAACTAAAAAACAATAACATTAAATCTTTAAATATCTAAAATGTAATTTTAATCAATAATGATTACACAGTTGATTTCATTATTTAGTGCGTAAATTTCATGGAAAAAACCATCCTTAAAGTCAATATGCATCGGGATTTCAGAAAAATTTACGTTACGAATTTAAGGTTAATTCTGTTCATCATCCAATTGTAGAAACTACTTGAATTTAAGGCAGACTTTAGGGTAATTATAATCTGCTGATCTCTTTTGTATAGGTCATAGACAAAATGTAATTGTTCTGGTCAAGTTCAAGAATTCACGCTTACGTCTGTAAAAATAACTTTGTAGTGGTCAAGGAATTAAAATTACTGCATCCCACCAGAAATGTACATATCTTGGTTGATCTAAATCATTTTGGATTGATGTTTTAAGTTTTTCATACTCGTATGTCCGTCTATGTCTTCTTTTGAAGCATAAAAGGCCTTCAGTCCTTGTGCTATGCTGTCATTATTGTTGATTTTCAAGATCGTGTCATCTCCAATTCTAATCTCTAAGAGCGTGTCTTAAAATCAAATTTGATTCTACAATTGAGATTTGACTTACGCATTTGAACTGAAAAACAGCAGCATCAAACCGTTAGATATTTTAAATGCAAACTTTAACCATGACGCCTGACGTTTTTGATTTTGTACTTCAAGTGAGCAAATCCAATCTAATAAATTCAAGGTCTGAATTTAAAATCAACAGTATCTAATATCCAAATGTAGAATTGATTTGAATTTTATGACAGCCTCTAAGGAACTGCCTGCATTAAGGATTGTAATTTTGCCTGGATCTGCAAAGAACCAAACTTTGCCACCGTTTGACAAATATTTATTTCAGACGTAACTGCAGTATTGTCTATCTGGTACAGGAATTAAGAAAAGATTTAATTTGCCTTTGTAAGCTTGCTCGAAATAGGTGAATCTGCGAGATAATCCAAGTTATATTCAAAAAATATTGAAGTGCATAATGTGTCATGTGAGATAGTTTTAACATCCAAAATATATACTAAGATCATTTTAAAATTATCAAGGTGGCTTCTTGCATTTAGCTAAATGTTATAAAATAAAAATGGCATTGTTAACTAAATATATATAACTCTTTATTTCTGTATTTCATCAATAGAAGAACCGAATACTTTAGCATTTGAAGACTCTTCGTATAACACTTTATCTTTCTTCTCAATCTTGCCAGAAAGTGCCTGAATATGCTGTTATACCCTTCAACAGTGTATGTTTCTTCTTTTGATTGAGTGTGAATATTTTCTGGAACAAACTCTGCATATGCCTTCCAGTGATCAGATCAGTCATCACTTTTTCAATCTCTTTTTTCTTTAATTTTTCCCAGAGTTGTTGTCCAGTTTCTGTCCCTCTGCTGCCAAAAGAGCAGTTGATGAATTTTTTCCCAACTCTATCAACAACAATCCAGATCCAGCAATATTTTTTTTGTTACCAATGTAAGTGTGCATTTCATCCATTTCAACAACAGATATCTTATTTTCGCTTTTTAGATCTTCTAACTCCTGACCAAATTTCTTTATCCATTTTTGGA
>CAZFNE010000178.1:0-6847 GCA_964520335.1 uncultured Methanosarcinales archaeon
CTATTGAATACTTAGTAGTTTCTTTTGCTGAAGACTGGAAAATTTCATCAATTTCTTCTTTACTAAATTGTCCGTGATAAAGGAGAAGTTGGGTTACTTTTTGCCTTGTAGCCTGAGGTTCTTTTTCATAATCAAGAGAATAATAAAGTTTACTTATTATAACTCTCAAACTTCTCGGCCTGCTTTTTTCATTATCTTTTATCCCGAATGGAATTTTATTCTTTATTTTCTCAATAATTTCTTCCAAATCATACTGGCTCATTTTAGCACCCTCACTAATTAAGTTTACAAAATAGATAAAAATTTTTAACCGTAAGTACTAAAATCACAAATTCAAGCCTGCTATACAAAAAATCGAAAAATTTTAAAAATGAATCTTAAAAACTAAGCTGAAACTGAGCTTAAGAAAGCGATTTTTTAATAAAATGCGGCATCAGGAAATTATTCTCATCATCTTTTGCTCAGTTGGGGTAACTCTCATCATCGCCGCAACCTTCTGTATATCGGTGGGCTTATTTATGGTTACTGCCTTTACTGCTTCAAGTACTCTGTCTAATAGTTAATTTCAGATATTTAACCATATTAAGTAATTACTTGATTAACCTGGTCTCTTTACCTGGTCTCTAAGTTGATTGATCAGACATTCTACTAATTATTATTCTCCTAGAATTTTTAAATACTTTTGAGGAAGACGTTTGAAATTTGAAGCTATAGCCCTGACAGATATTCCCCTGATACATTCTGGAGACGATTTGCCCCCTATAATCTGTAAAAATACTCAGTTCCAGGATAGCGATATTGTCATTATTGCCTCAACCATTGTAGCTAAGGCTGAGGGAGAAATTTTCAGGCTTGAAGATATTACGCCTGGAGAAAAAGCCCTTGAGATTGCAGCTCGAACTGGAAAAGATGCAAGATTTATTGAAGCTGTGCTTTCCCGAAGTAAGGAAATCCTTGTTGAGTCACCTTTTATGCTTGTTACAACCCTTTCAGGGCACACCTGTGTAAATGCAGGAATAGACGAATCTAATATCGAAGACGGGTTTTTACTTTATCCTCCTGCAAACCCTGATCTCAGCGCTTTAAGGCTTGGGAAAAAACTTGAAGCTTTAACTGGAAAGAAATTAAGCATCATCGTTACGGATACGAATGGAAGGGCTTTTAAAATAGGGCAAACCGGAGTCGCTATAGGAGTTTACAAAATAAAACCTATAAAAAGGTGGATTGGAGAAAAAGACCTTTTTGGGAAGCTCCTTGAAATTACAGAAGAGGCAATTGTTGATGAGCTGTCAGGGGCTGCAAACCTGCTAATGGGGGAAGGTGCGGGAGGAATTCCTGCAGTTATTATTCGGGGCCTTGACTATTACTGTGAAGAAAATACCTGTATAAGGGACATTTACCGTGCTGAAGAGCAAGATGTTATAAAAAAAGGGCTTCGATGCCTTCAGAAATCCAAATGCTAAAATAGAGAAAATTAAAAAGGGAAAAAC
Source organism: uncultured Methanosarcinales archaeon (assembly GCA_964520335.1). Taxonomy (GTDB): domain Archaea; phylum Halobacteriota; class Methanosarcinia; order Methanosarcinales; family Methanosarcinaceae; genus Methanosarcina. The sequence goes on from CAZFNE010000178.1 coordinate 1,491, forward strand.
TAAGAGATAGGAAAAAATATTAGGACCGAATCATAATCAGGATCATTTTAAATTTTTCCAGAGCATATAAGGCATGAGGCTCGTTAGCAGGCATTATAATTGTTTCGCCTTTCTCTAAAACATTCTTATTCCCTGAGATTGTAATCTCAGCCTTTCCATCTACTATCTGAACCATTGCATCAAAAGGAGCAGTATGTTCACTTAGCCCTTCTCCTTTGTCGAAAGCAAATACAGTTACAGTTCCTGTAGCTTTTCGAATAATCTCTTTACTTACAACGGCTCCTTCCTGGTACTCAATCAAATCCTCTGCTTTGAATACTTTAGCTTTTAAATCTTCAGACACCATTTCACCTCTTTTCCAGATTTTATCTTATTTTATAAACGCTAATGCGTAAACTAATATAGTTATCTAGAACTTAGAAAAAGTTTGTAATGATTAAACTTAAATGCAATTTAGCAAATTAGAGTTCTTTTATAAGACTAAGAAAATTAAGGAATTAAAAAGATTTTAAAAAAGAGAAGCATTTTTCTAAGTTTATCAAGTTTTTCTTTAGCTCTATGCTATTTGGTTTAATTTAATTTTATTTAATTTAGTTTTATTTAATTTGATTAGATTCAATTCGGTTTAGTTTCTATCGCTGGAATTTTTGTCGTCAAGATCCGGTTTTTTTAATTCAAATAACCTGTATTCGACTTCTACGCCTGCGTCCCTGAAAAACTTAAGCGAGTCTGTGTCGGGATAAGGGGTAGCATATACGACCTTTTTTATATTCGAATTAATAATCATTTTCGTGCACAGGATACAGGGCTGGTGAGTACAGTAAAGTGTTGCCCCGGCTATACTTACTCCATGAATTGCAGCCTGGATAATCGCATTCTGCTCTGCATGCACAGCCCTGCACTTTTCATGTCTGGTACCTGAGGGAATCTTTTCCAAATCACGAATACATCCAATTTCAAGACAATGATCCATACCACTGGGTGCTCCGTTATATCCCGTTGAGAGAATACGCTTGTCCCGAACAATTACTGCTCCCACATTGTTTCGAAGGCATGTGGCTCTTTTGCCCACTACAAAAGCAATTTCAAGGAAGTATTCATCAAGAGACGGTCTTTCTGTCATTATTTTTAATGAACAGTAAGTGGTATATATAACTGTAACATTAGGATTTATACCATTTTTAAAAGTTAATCTTAATTGGAATGTATCAACGGGTTATACATAAGAATTAAATTTTAAAGAAGAATTAATATAGTCAGTCAGAATACAGACTTAAAATAAGCCAATTTATAAATAATACCAGGTTATTCAGAACGTCGCCACAAGCTTGATTTATACTAATCTAAATGGTAAACTTAATTACTCTTTAATTAGCTAATTATCAATTTTACGGTTCTAGAAGCTCAATCTGGATTAAAAAATTCGAATATTATTAATTGTTCGGATAATTTCGAGAAAATATAGATGTTTATATCCGGAGTATTAAATTATGGCAACAGGTTTGACCGAATTTATAGACAATTTCGTGAAAAGTCACGATAATCGCCAGTTGCTGGCAATCCCCCTTGCAATACTCGCACTCGCTTTAGGAGTATTGCTGTTTTCCCTAGTAAATAATGGGTCGCCAGTTCTCCTGGGAATGGAATTCCAGGGTGGTACCCAGATTTCGGCAGAGACTACGGACTCTCCTGATATGATTAAAGAAACATTTTCCTCCTACCCTCTCATTGATGTTCGGCAGGCTGGAAGCAGAGTAATTATGGAATTTGGAGTTATGGATAATGCGCAGCAACTCCAGCTTGAAAAGGAAGTAATGAGCCAATATTCCAATGTAGAAATCAGACAGGTAGGGCCAGTTTACGGTGAGGATCTGCAGGCACAGGCGCTTCAGGCTCTTGTCATTTCCTTTATAGGCATGTCTATTGTAGTATTCCTGCTCTTCAGGACTCCAGTGCCTTCTTTTGCGGTAATACTTTCTGCTTTTTCCGACATAATGATAGCCCTTGGTTTTATGAGGGTTGCAGGGATTGAATTATCCCTGGGTACACTTGCAGCTTTGCTTATGCTTATAGGTTACTCTGTAGATAGTGACATTCTGCTCACGAATAGAATGCTTAAACGCAGAGGTACAATTGACGAGAAAGTGTCAAGGGCTATACAAACAGGTGTTACAATGACCAGCACCTTGCTTGTAGCTCTACTGGTTATGTATGTAGTTTCGACTTACCTTTATTTGATAATTCCTTCATTTACACAGATACCCTTGCTTTCCCAAATGTCTATTGTGTTACTTGCAGGACTTTTCGCAGATATTATGAATACCTGGCTCCTGAATACGGGAATTCTGCGCTGGTATGTGATGAAACCCGAATTCAAAGGGAGGTATAACAGATGAGTAGTATCAAAAATCTTTTAAGAAACCCAAGAATTATTATTTTCATTATTGCGGTTCTTGGGGCAATTATTGCTATTCATCCGAGTTACACTCCTGGAGAAGGCTTTACTACTAATTTGAATTACGGGCTCGATCTTGAAGGAGGTTCCTGGCTTCAGATTAAATTGGACGGGACGCTTGCGCAGCTTGATGCAGATCCCGCAAAAATAGTCACTTCAACCGTTGAGCCTGCGATAGGTGCTACTATTAATATAACAAGTAATGAGCTGTCTGTCGGGGGTACTACTGATAAGACAATTACATTTACGACTTCTGCTCCTGTTGAGGCATCTCAAATTGAAAGTCTTGGACTTGGGACTGCAACTGTGGACAGATTGAATCAGGGTACAACCCAGGTAACTATCATCACCAGTAAAGAAATTCTTATTGAGAATTATGTCTCAAACGCTGTTAATGCCGAAGTAGTTGCTATGGATACAGGCAATGGGATTGTCTATGAAATCAGAAAAGGAATCTCTGAAGCCGAGCTTCAGGCCCTTATGGAAAAAGTTGGAGGCTCAATTGTTAAGAACCAGGATGGTACCTCAACTTATAGGGAAGGAGTCAGCACCCAAACCAGAGATCTTACAAGAGATATCCTCAACAATAAACTCAATACTTTTGGCCTAAAAGAGGTCCCTGTCAGGACTGTAGGAGAAAATTATATTCTGATAGACTTTGCAGGCATCGACTTAGCTACAGCTAAAGAAATTGCTGAAAAGCCAGGTAAATTTGAGATTAGGATCCAGACAACAGGAAATGAAACTCAACACGTGCTTTACGGAGATCAAATTGAAAATGTTGGGATTCCAAGCTTCCATGATGAGCAGTGGCACACTCCATTTACTTTAAAAGAAGAAGGGGCTCGGGCCCTCCAGAAAGCAGCAATTGAAACAGGAGCTGTTGACAATCCCGACGAGCATTACCTGAATATGTATCTGGATGGAGAAAAAGTCTATGGGGCTCCTCTAAGTCCTTCCGCAGCTGCTGAACTGCAAGAAGGCCCGATATATTCCTGGGAAGCTTCTACAGGTACAGACGAAACTGCTCAAACCCAGGCTAAGGCGCTTCAGGTTCACCTCAGGGCAGGTGCTCTTCCTGTTAATGTTGTGCTTGTAGGTTCAGGGCATGTAGATGCAGGACTGGGATCGCAGTTTAAAACCGAAGCAGTAGTTGCAGGCCTGCTGTCCCTGGTTGCAGTTGCAGCCGTGGTTTATTTCAGGTATAAACGGCCTGAAATTCTCGTACCCATGGTAGGAACTTCCATTAGTGAAGTTATTATGATACTTGGAGTTGCGGCCTTAATTAACTGGCAGCTTGACCTCGCAGCAATTGCAGGTATTATTGCTTCCATAGGCACAGGAATTGATCACCTTATAATTATTACAGATGAAGTGCTTTACGAAGGCCAGCTTCCTTCGACAAAGAAGGTCTTTGCTTCCAGAATAGGAAAAGCATTTACAATCATTATAGGGGCTGCTTCTACGGTCATTATTGCAATGTCCCCTCTAGTCTTTATGGGCTTTGGAACCTTGAAAGGCTTTGCTATTACCAGCATTATCGGGGTGCTCATTGGAGTAATTGTTGCAAGACCGGTTTATGGGGTAATTATTAAGGAATTGCTTGAAAACAAAGGAGAAGTCGAGGCAAAAGAAGTCTATAGGAAAAACAGAACTCCAGCAGAATAAGGAATAGAGTTCCGGAAAACTAAAAGTTTCTGAGGGGATTTAAAGTATAAATCTCCTCTATTTGATAGTAGAAAAAAAGGTGAAACCAATGCAGGACCTCTGGACTTTGAAATACAGGGCGCGTACTTTAGACGAGATGCTGGGGAATAAGCATGCCATAAGCACGCTTTCTGACCTTGCAGAGTCAGGGATTCTGCCACACCTTATTTTATACGGGCCTGAGAATTCTGGGAAAACTACTGCTTCGCTTGCTCTTGCCAGGAAGATCTACGGCAAGACCTGGAAGAATAATTTTGCATATTTTAATGCTTCGGATTTTTTTGACCAGGGGAAACGTTACCTTGTCCGGGATAAACGATTTGTACATTTTCTAGGAACTGATGACCCTAAAAAGATTTATAAAAGTGTTATTGATGTTTTTAAAGAGATAATCAACAAGTACGCTGGAATGGCATCAATAGATGCAAATTACAAGATAATATACATCGATAATGCTGAAGCTCTCAGTTCAGGTGCACAGCATGCCCTCAGGCGAATAATGGAAAAATATAGTTCAACAACACGGTTTATCCTTTCCACTACGAAGCCCTCCAAACTTATTTCAGCACTTCGCTCCAGATGCTTCCAGATTTTTTTTACATACGTTCTTGATTCTGTCCTGAGGGATTACCTCGAGAAAATCGCCTCGGTTGAGAACTTGAAAGTTTCTGAAGGGGCTTTAGATGCTATTCTTTATTTTGCAAAAGGAAACGTTGCAGAAGCTGTTCAAGCCCTTCAGTTTGTTTCTCTGAAGACAAAAGATACAGAAATCACTGAAGATGCTGTATACGAAGCAACTCTGTCAATTAGAGCTGAGATCTTTAATAACTTGCTCCGTGCAGCGTTTGAAGGAAACTTTTCTCAGGGAAGGCAGTTTATTGATGAGATGATTATTGAAAAAGGATTTTCAGGAATTGAAATTCTTGCAGGCCTATCTGAAGCCCTGGTAGATTCCGGAGAATCTGACTTAGATATTGCTCGACTCATTGTTAAAGTTGCAGAGACCGATTTCCACTTAAAAGATGCTAACAGTGATAGAATTCAACTTGAAAAACTTCTTTCGACCTTCTCTTAAATTTTTATATTTAATTTTTATAGTTTTGAATTATTTTTACTTATTGTTCTCATCTTTATACCTTCATTTTTTTTAATCTCCAAATTTTTAAAGTTTTTATTTTATTTTTTTTCGATTTTT
>CAZFNE010000179.1:0-6837 GCA_964520335.1 uncultured Methanosarcinales archaeon
TACCTTCTGTTCTTTTTTCTAGAAATTATGAAAAGTATTTAGTTTATACACTAAGAGGCTGTCTTAAAATTCAAATCAGCTTTACATTTGGATAGTAAGTATTGTTGATTTTAAATTTAGACTATGAATTTATTACATTGCACTTGTTCTCCCGACGTATAAAACCAAATACATTAGACATCATGGTTAAAGTTTGCATTTTAAATATCTAACAGTTTAATGCTACTGTTTTTCAGTTCAAATGGGTAAATCAAATCTCAATTGTAGAATCAAATTTAATTTTAAGACACGCTCTAAGTTACTATAACTTATTAAGTTCACTTTTAGGCAATTTTGAGCAATATTTTATGTGTAGGGGTTATTTATAAATTATGTTTATATCTTAAAGATATTTTAAACAGAAATAGTCGGGTTAAATATTATATAAAGTCTTAGAACTTGAGATCATTTATTTTAAAGGTTCCATGCATAAAGATTTCTGAAATCATATTAAAAGACAAGAAATAATAGATTTGCCAATATTTTAAGAGAAAATACAGACCTTTCTATTATCACTTGTCTTTTCCTATTTTTATAAATTTTTAGAACCAAAGCCAGGGAATTAACGAATTCCCCCCCCACCAATAAAAATTTCTTGTACTGGACTTGAATAAATTTTACTAATTTTTTTAAGACTCGTTTCCATTTCTAATTTATTTTCAGGACTGGAAGTGTAGAAATAATTTGCACTTTCAACAGTATTCCCTCCTTCACTTAAGTATAAACCGGCTCTAAGGAACTCTTTAGTTCGAATGATAATATAACCTTTATACCCAGGAAGTTTGCTCACATCATCGATCCTGTAACTCATGTAATAATGAAGGTCTTTTTGCTCGGAAACGCCTGGGGCTCTAGGGAAATAGAAGTACCTGGAGGTATAGTAATCTGAGTAGAGATATGAATCCGCAGGAACATAATCTTTGACGTGCTGGAATCCGCTTAGTTCTTGATCTGTAAAATACGGATGTGCTGAATCAGCAACAATGCTATCCGAATCAGAAATACTGTATACAGCAGATACAAAAACAAAAGTTGAAAGTAATAAAATAATCAGGAAGAAAGGTGCACCTTTTTTAGAGTTGGGTTTTGATAAATAATTCCAGGCCACATAAATTCCATAGCTCATAACAAAGGCCATAAATGGACTTACAAACAACATAAATCTGTCAACACGGAATAAAACCTGAAGCTGCCAGATAGTATTTAGAGGATTTGGGACGTAAAAAATCAATGTGAATAGCGCAAAAAGCCCGAATACTGAGGCATAATTGCTCTTATATTTTTTCAGTAAGAATCCAATTCCAATTAAAGCAAAAAAAACGAAAATCGAACTATCGAGAAGTCCAAATAAGTTAATAATATTTTCATTAACCAGTGATGCCCCTTCAGATGTGAAAGCCATCGAGTCTAAAAATTGACCTCCTAAACGCACAGTCATACTTCTTTGAACAAACAGGTATGCTACGAAAAACCAGTATGCTGTAAAAATAACATTAAAGAGAATAAAGAAAGGTCTGCTTATGTAACTGTTGTCGCCAATTAGATATTCGCATATCAGAAGAATAAGCATCAATAAAACGAATTGAGGCAAGGAAACATTATGCACTAATGTTAAAAAAAGCACAGTTATTAAGGCAAGCACCTTTAATGCAAATTTTGACTCCTTGAAGTTTACACTATAAATAAGGTATATTAATACTACAAACATTACAAACGCAATTGCACGCGTGATCATATTCGCGCCATAATAGATTACAACTGAGCTTGCTGAGAAGAGCAAACACGCAAGGAGGGAGATCTGGCGATTATGGGTTATATAATTGAACAGATAGTAAAGGAAAAAAATAGTTATTGCATAAATTGGAGCAGTAATTAAAAAAAGTGATGACTTGACACCTAAGTGTAAAAGTAAAGATGATTGGGCAATAAGGATATGATATAGAGGAAAATACGCATAATCAGTTAAAGACGTGGGTACAATATGTGATGAGTTGGCAGTCATTTCAGAGAGCAAAATATGGGGCATGATATCTGTTGTCCCAAAATAGAGGTCATAATTTAAAGTAACACTATATGTAAGATTTAAAAGAATTAAAAAAATTTCTGCCAGGATAATAGACGGGTTAGAGTTTTCAGATAAAATTTGTAATAAAACTAAAATATACATTAACGTTACAAATATGAAATAATACCAGGGTCTCCCACTTTGCGATAATATAAGACTAGTTAACGAACCAAAATAAAGAATTCCGAATAGGTACGTGAAAGAATTTACACTTATAACCGGGGAGATAAGTATATCGTTTAGTTGGACATCTTTTTTGTAAATAAATAACACAAGAATGCAGGAAATAACCGCAGGAACCCCAGTAAATAATCCTTTTATCATAAAACCGAATTTCCCAACTGCAAACATCCAAGAAAATGCTAATAAAACAGCAAAGATTACGAATAGAGGAAATAGCAAATAGATAATTTTCATTACCTTTTTATTATAACTATATTCAAATTCTGTAGCTTCATTTAATACAGACATAATATCCCAAATAAACCTGATAAGTTGATTAAACAAATAAACTATGTTAAATTAAAATGTGTGAATTTGAAACGAATGTTACAGACGAGTTTATTAATTAAGAAGATTTTGCCTTGAAAATCTTAAACACAAGAGTATCCAGGTCATTTTTTAGAACGAATAGATAATCAGTTAATCAGTTTATACCTGATTACAGCATTTTAGTTAAAACATTGATATCAATTTCTGGTATTATTTTCATTATTAATTAAGCTAGTATAGCTTTCTTTTTTACTTAATTCAACTCTTCGAAAATAGCTACAAACCACCTTTAAGTCTTGCCATTTTACTTTAAGAAGTTTCAATAAAGGTAAAAATATCTTAAAGGATCAATTATAATTGAGCCTGAAGATACTGAATATAATTATTATTATGCTTTTTATTAAGAAAAACATTTTTACAATACAAAGTATTTTGTAAAATGTAGAGTCTTACTTAAATACAGCTTCAGAATTTATTGTCTTCGAATATTTTCATTCAAAAATATCATTCTGGATATTGCGTGAAGTATTATTCCCGTAAATACCATAAAAGCCCCTATTATTGTTAGCATTACCATAAGAAGTGTGGGTCCAAAGCGCAGATAACCTCCAGAAAGCAGGTAATCCTGGAGAAATTTAAGTCCCATAAGAATTCCTGCAAATGTCATTATCAGCCCAGGAACTGCAAAATAATATAAAGGCCTCCTGTATTCCATATCTTTTAGAATGCGGAACAAAACTCTTGGTCCATGTATGAAAGGATGCTGACTCGAGCAGTTCTCAAGATCATATCTACAATGGATTTCAACTTCAGTAAACTTTAGCTTATGATCTTTTGCCTGAATAAGTATCTCTGAGCCTGCAGACATGTCATTTCCATTTAAATTTATATTTTCAATGGCTTTTCTCCCGTAAGCCCTAAAGCCGCTCTGGGAATCAGTAACATTAAGGCCACCTGCAATATAAGTTGCAACATCAAGAACCTTCATTCCAAATTTGCGGTAAATAGGTACATTTTTTCCATTTCCGTTGACAAATCTTGAACCAATAACCAGGTCAAAACCCTCTTTTAAGGGATCGAGCAGTTTTGGAATTTCGGAAGGATCATGCTGGCCGTCAGAATCAATTATTACCATAGAATCTGCACCAAGCTTGCGTGCAGTTTCAAAACAATTTCTAAGAGCGGCTCCGTATCCTTTATTAGTTTCATGACGGACTACATATGCACCTAGAGATTCTGCGATATCGACAGTATTGTCAGTGCTCCCGTCATCCACAACCACTACCTTATCAACATACTTTTTGCAGCCGTTTATGACCTCTGCAATTACATGGGCTTCATTATAGGCAGGCATGGCTGCAATTTTAATGGTCATGCGCAATCATCTACCTCTTTGAGACCTGAATGTCTTCCAACTATGTTAATTATAGAAAATTTAGTAAAATATTTAAATTGGTTAGGTATATTTTTCAGAGTTATCTCTCCATAATTTTTGAAGAGTTTCGTAAGTTATTATAGAACTCTATTTACAGAGAGGAATTTTAGGGATTGAATCTCTCCTTTTAAGAAAAAGGAGAAACATAAACACTCTGTGAATGAGTCGCGGCTTATAGTATAAGTTCTTTATTTGTTTTAATATACGAGCTATATAAGCATTTAGACACCAAAAAAACTTTAAGAGTGGCACCAATAATGAAAAATGACTAAGTGGGGGAATAAATGATTTGCCCTAAACAGCACCATAAAGGTCTTTATTTCATTAAAAATAACAAATTAATTAATAAAAAAAATTAGTATGATCCCTATATAATATACATTTTAAGTTATTTGTTAACATTTTAGATCGAAAAATTAAGAGCAAATTTAATATTAAAAACTTCTAAAAGATTAAACTTTAAATATTAAAACCTGTCCAGAAAAATAGGAAAAAAAGGAAAGCTATTTGATATGGCAAGCAGGAAATGGGAAAGATATTTTATACTACCAAGTAGTTCAGTAGGTCTATCCAGAGTATTCTTAAAAAAATTGCATCTCAAAGAAGGAGATACTTTTAGTCTAAAAACAATTTTGAGTAAATAATGAGTAAATTTTAGTTAGAAGAAGCTAGTCTCGTGAAATCAGAATAGCTGTAAAAAGTTAAGCTTTTTGCCAAATTCCGGCAAAAAAGTAGGTAATTAATCAAAGAATAGGGTATTTGAAGCCAGAAAAACATTCAAACCGTCTTATGAGGAGTTATATGGCAGGAAACAGGAAGTTTCCATCTGATTTGTTATTTGTAGCAGGTCTTGTAATCCTTACGAATATTTTTGTACTTATCCCCGTACTTAGCGAAAGTTTCATACGCACTCTTATCAGTTTGCCAATGTTGCTTTTCCTTCCAGGGTATGCTCTTATATCAACATTATTTCCTGAAAAAGATAGACTTGAAGGAAAAGAAAGGGTAGCGCTTTCAATAGCAATGAGTATCGCAATAGTACCGCTAGTGGGGCTTGTTCTTAATTATACATCCTGGGGAATTAAAGAACTTTCTGTTCTTGCAGGCCTGTCTGGGCTCACCCTGCTCCTATGTGGAATTGCATATATAAGAAGAGCACAGCTCTCAGAAGATAAAACATTTGAGGTTTCAATAAAAAACTCTTCTTTTAATTTGATTTCCCAATTTCTGAAAAATCCTACTTCAAAAACTGAAAGTATTTTGAGGATCTTTTTAGTTTTATCTTTTATATTATTAATAGGATCAATAGGATATGTAAACATAGTTCCTCATGAAAAGGATTCATTTACTGAATTTTACATGCTTGGACCTGAAAAGATGGCGAAGAACTACAAAACCGAGTATATACAGGGAGAAAGCGGAACATACATTATAGGCATAACAAACAAAGAATACAAAACAATGAATTATACAATGGACGTTCGGCTTGAAAATAAATCCTTACCTCTTCCTACAAACTTACAAAACATAGTACTTGAACAGAATAAGACCTTTGAAGCTCCCCTTGTAGTTACTCCGTCTGTTGAAGGTAAGAATATGCAACTTGAATTTTTGCTTTTCAACGAGACCGAGAAAAATACACCATACAGAGATCTCCGCCTCTGGATAAATGTTACAGAAGAAGTATGAGAGGAAATATCTGAGGGTAAAAAGATGGAAGCTATAGAAATGCCTGGAAGCCTGGGAATAAATACGCCTGGCACCTCTGAAAACTTAAGAAGGGGGGTCCCGGATATTAAAAACAAATGGCTCTATATAGGAATACCAGCAATAGCTATTGCTTTTGCAGAAACTTTTATGTATTTAGGGAGAATAACAGAAGCCGCAGAAATACATGCAGCAGTCCTGCTGACACTTTCTTTTTCTATAATGTTTATAAAGGACCGGGAAATTGGAAAAACTTACCAGGCTTTTATTCTCCTGCCAATTTTCCGTTTGATTAATCTCTCAATGCCAATATTTTATGAAACAACTCTGTATTCTCTCATTTTTATATATAGTTTACTAGCAATCCCTGCAAGTATTGCAGCTATAAATCAGGATTTTACTGAAAAACAGCTTGGATTAACTTTTGATAAAATATTTATTCAGATCCCGTTCGCTATATTAATAGGACTTTTATTGGGAGCAGGAGAATATCAGATAATCAGGACAAATTACCTCATACCGGACTTTTCCCTTTTTAATCTTCTAATATTAAGTATAGTGATGGTTTTTTTTGTAGGACTTGTAGAAGAAATTATTTTTAGATCAGTTTTACAAAACCGTCTTGAAATAGTCTTCGGCGCTAAAATAGGCATAATAGTTACAAGTATTTTATTTGGACTTATGCATTCAGGATATGGGAGCATTACTGAAGTTATCTATACAACTTTTGTAGGTATATTCATAGGCTACTTATTTTATAAAACCCGCAGCCTCCCACTGGTTGTTATGATACATGGTTTTATTAACGTATTTCTTTTTGGGGTATTTCCCTTCCTCTTTTAACTTTTTTAAAAAATCATGTAACTAATAGTTTGAATTATTAAAGGGGTTAGCTTTATACCAAAAAATTTAAGATTTAGCTATATTTTTTTCTGGCTGCTTATCTGATAAAAGCTACATAAATAAAAGCACGAAAAATAATTCAAACTGAAAAATCTTCCCAAAAGTAATCATAAAAAATAAAATGCGGATAAAAGATATTTATTCAGAATTATACCTACATAATTTTATGCTTTTATTTATAGGTTAAAACTTGAAG
>CAZFNE010000180.1:0-6805 GCA_964520335.1 uncultured Methanosarcinales archaeon
TACTATCCAGCGGATTGAAAAGGTCTATAGCCAGCAGTTGAAAAGGCTCTAAAAAAAATGTTTCGTGTCCTAATAGAAGTAGAAGTTTTGATTATATCGTGCGAGGCTCATGGGCTAATGAGACTTATGTGATCTATAGAGCTTATGGATCATGTGAAAATAATTTTGCCTTTTCATTGAATGCGTAATCTAAAAAAGGCTATTTTTTTTGTTTTTTACTGTTAATCAGCTTTTTTCCGAATTTCCCTATATTCACGGAGTCTATATAATAACATAGTTACTAATTGACTTTTATATACTGTGAAAAAATCTATTATAAGATGAGTTATATTTTTGAATAAACAGGGAAAAAGGGATGCTACCTTTATTGCTATGTGTTTCTATATATCTTTTTAATTTGATAAAAGGGGTAATTGATAGGGGAAAAATTCTACCAAAAATGAAATGAGCCCATTAATGTTTGATTTTCCTATATATATGGGACCTTTATTCCATATACTATGGAACGAGTCTGAGCTCAATCACATAGCCAGGTTTAAATGATAACGGTTTTTTGTTGAGTAAATAAAATTAAAGAAAATTTAAGTTTTTTATGTAATTAATATCATTTTTGAGTAAACATTTGAGGAATTTCGGAGCATAAAAGTATTTACTTTTGTGCTGTTTTTGGGTTGATTTCTAATTGTTGAAACAACCCAAAGAGGTCAACGAGTTCGAAGTCCTCAACTATTTGATTGTCCGAAAGATGGCTGATGGCGATTACAGGAACTTCTATTTGCTTGTTGGTTGGAGCGATTCCCATTAATTCCCCTTTATGTGTTCCCCGACATATTGCCCTACTAGCTACATTATTTCCTTCAGCGAATAAATCTTCTATATCAGCATGAAAGTCGGGAAAAGCCTTGAAGTACATAGAGAGAAACTTCTTAAGTTCTTCAGGTCCATGCACTTCATGACCTCCAGCTCCATGATAAACCCAATTAGGAGCAAAAATCTCATCTATCGCTGCAAGGTTTCTATCATTAAAAATTTCTTCCCAGAAGCGGCGAAGTATTAATTTATTTTCTTCAATTGACATAGCAAATCCACCTTAAATTATACTCGGAAAACAAGCGTTAAAAGGTACTTGGTTTCGGAAAAAAATAATATATTATATGCCAAGCGACCTTGAGTAGAATATAAGAAATTTTCTACAATATATTCTACATTGATTAAAAATCACGCCCATCTAACATTAATTTAGTGCCTTAGTATAATAATTTTCCTAGGATTGGCTTTTGTAGAAAGCCTATAAAAATCAGCTACAATAGCCTAAAAATAAATAATTAAAAATATATTAGATCATTCAGTCAAATTAATGGAAATACTTTATAGAATTTCTACAGAGCCATTCTTTTTTCTCATTCCCTTCCTCAATTCTAACCTAAAGTATTTTTTAGAGCTTTTCTGCTAATTTACTAATAGAAGCTGAACGCTTTTATGAATTTAGAATGCTAATTAAATTTTTTAAAAACTCAAATATATTTAAACAGGTCATCCCTTTTCATTTCGTGCAACCGATCCCGAATAAGCCCCTGAAGAGCTTTTAAATCTCCTTTTTTTGCGCTGATAGGAGCTATTAGATGTTTCCAGTTTTCCCAGGGAGGTTCAAGCCCCAGTTTAGCTGCAATTTCGTCAAGAAGAGGGGAATACTCGTTTTCTTTCACTTTATCCATTTTATTTACTGCGACAACGGTATCTATCCCTACTTCCCTCAGGAAATCAAACATCTCTATATCTATAGGAATTTGGTTTTTGGAATCCCATCTTTCAACTATTTCAGGGAAAGCAGGCCCGTCTATTACAAGAACTCCGATTTGAATCCTTTCAGCGTTGTTTTCAATATAATGAACGGTTTTATCTTTAACAATATCCTGTTTCCGATCCTTTACCCCGCTCATAAAACCGAAGCCTGGCATATCCGTGATTAAAAGATCCGAAATCTGGGCATGGATAGGGCGCAGGGTAACGCCAGGTCTTTTTCCGACTTTTACTTTTGCTCCGAACAATTCTCTGAGCAAAGAGGATTTTCCTACATTTGAACGGCCTACAAAGATGATTTCAAGGCTTATCTTGCTTTCAGGTGCAGTTTTACTTACTTTCATTTTTCCCTCCACGATTTTTTCCTTTATTTCCTTCAGAATTCCCGCCAGTATTTCCTCTAGAATTTTCTTCAGTATTCTCCCTATCACTGGTTTCGCCAAGCTTAATATCAAAAGCTTTAAGGAAAGCATTAAGGGAAGCTTCGGGAATACGAGCTCCTGATGCAAGAGGGTGGCCGCCTCCGCTTCCTCCAAATTTCGGAGTAAGTAAGCGCAGGATTTTATTCACATCAACATTTCCTCTTGAACGAATGCTCAGGTCATAAGCATTCTTTCTGTCTCTGTACTCGGCTGCAATTCCCACAGCCTTCTGGCCGTAGGAAGCGGCATAGATCGCTGCTTTTGAGAGCGAGTTATTTGTGTTTATAACATATGCGCTGTTTTTCAGGGTTTTTACATTTTCTTTGACAAAGAGCCGAAGTCTTTCTTCATTAATGGCCCCATCCCTAGCGAGTTCAAGCAAGCCAGGAATGCTTGAGGGAATAATGTCTTTTGAAAGAGGCTCTAAAAGTCTCCTCTTAAATTCATAATCCTTGCCTTTGTAAAGGATAGCTTGGACAAGGGTGCCTGCCTGGAAATAGAGGTTTCTTTTATCCCAATCTTTTTCCCACTTCTTTACATAAGGGCTATTGTCCCAGAAGTCTCCTATTGCGCCATAAATTGCCACCCTTCTTATATCTCGATCCAGGCGAGATTCAAAGGTCCTGAAAGTCAGTTCGGAAGAGCAGGCTTCAGTATCGTGATATAACCAGGCTTTTTTCTCTCCGCAGTTTTCCGGCAGGGGGTGATGATCTATGTAATAAAGATTGCATTCGTCAGCAAATTTGCTAAGTGTGGAAAATAATTCCGAGCAATACCTTTCATCAATTGCAATATCGCAAATAATAAGGGTTTCTACCTCTTCTATCAGGTCTAATTTCTCAAGCAGGCTTACCGGGCTTGTAAAATATACATAAGCATTCGAATAAGCGTTTTTTGCAATTGCGCCTGAGCAAATCCCGTCTGAGTCCCCATGTGTAAGAATCAGAGTTTTTGCTTTGAGCCTTTCCTGAACTTCTGGCATACGTTCCTCAATTTGTTTTTTTTCTTCCCCTTTTTCCTCCTTTTCCTTTTTTATTCAACAAATGTGATCTGGATATTCTTTATTTAAGGGGTTTAAAGCTATTATTCTGCTTTTTAAGCAAAAGGGAATCTTAAATTTTCTTTGATATGACTATATAGAAATTTATCCCATATTATCCCCCATCATTTAATTTATTTTTGCCAAAAATAGCTTCAGGAGAAAAAAAGTCATTATTTTATGATTCTTTTAAATCCTTTTTCTATTTTCATTATTTAAAATCTGTATTAAAAACTAGAGAGAAACTTCATAGAGAAACTTTAGACAAACTGGATATAATGCTAAGAAAAAAATAGAAGAAATCTATGTTCCGAAATTCCTGGAATTGTTCCAAATATCTCTCAAAATATTTTTTTATCAATTTTTCAACTTGTTTTAAATCGTTTTTTCAATTTCCTGCTGCTATTTTCTTTTTTAAGAGATTGCTGATTCCTAGAATAATGGTTAAACTATAAATTATTCCGAATCCTGGGGTTTTTTCGAAATTTTCTTCCGTATTATCCATTTGAGATGCAATTACGGTTTCATTTTCTTCAGGGATATTTACATTCTGCCCTTCTGGCTGCGTGCTGTTTTCCTGAGGAAGAGGCACTCCCACATAGACAATCAGGGAATTTGAAGCTGTTTCTCCAGAATACCTTTCAAGGTCGATAAAACGTGCTTTGCAGGCAGGTAGCAGAATTTCCCCTTTCTCTTTCATCTTAAGAGTATAAGTAATCGTCCTGGACCCGCCTCCGTTTGCAAGGACTTGCCTGAAATTAGTTGTCCCACCTATAAGTTCAGCGTCTGGAGGTATGAGATCGTTTAAAGTTACATTTGCGTTAACATTTCCTGAGTTCTGGGCAGTCACGGTAACATTAAGTTCGTCTCCGGGATTCAATTGCTGTTTATCAACAGTCTTTGTAATTATGATATTGGGGCCGTAAATTTTTATGGTTTTTGAATCTCCAGAATCTGCTTCCTGCGCCTGTCCATCAGGTAAGATGAAAGTGGCAGTGGCTTTTGGAAGGGTAAATTCCCCCGGAGTATTTGGAATAAGCGCATATTTCAAAACTCTTTCAGCTTTTTCTCCCGCTTTTAAAGAGATTTTTTTCTCAAGCTGAGTTTCTTCCTGGAAGCGCATGTCTGGACTTAAAGAATCCTTGAGTAAAATTTCATTAATGTCACAGAGGCCTTGGTTCCTTATATCTACTGATACATGTACAGGCTTTCCCATATGACATTCTTTTGGGAAATTCTTTGAAACAATAAGTCCCCATTTCTTTTCTATTTTTATTATCTTAGAGCCCGAATACTCGTATTCTTTATTTTTTATATCGGTGCACTTAATTTTTACAGTTACCTGATAATCTGTATCTTCCCAGGGAACAGGGCTTTTCAGTACGAAATTAACCGGCTCTAGCGTTTCTCCTTTCAGGAGCCTGTCGAATTTATACTGGGATTTTCCGGAAAGCAGTTCCATGCCTGCAGGATCAATCGTCAGAACAAGATTTTCAGCTTTTGCTCCCCCGTCGTTTTTAATATTTACAGAAACATCAATTTTATTCTCGCCAGAATTTTTCGAATTGTAGCTTTCCTTCCGGGTTTCAACCTTTATATCTAAATGCGGCTCTCCTCTAAGGAAAATATTCAGTTCAGCATAAGGGTTTTTGTTCTGAGTCCTGAACTCTTCCCCGTCTCTGTTAATGGTTTCGTAATTCGGATTCACGTTTTGTGCATAGACTTTTATTTTATCGTCATAAGTGAGATCCATGCCCGAAGAAAGTGGAGAAGTTTTTAAAATTTCTCCGTTTTTCGAAATTGAAAGGAATACCATGTCTTCGCTGAAATCCTCTGCCTTTATTTCATATCCGTCTACAGTTACGGAATCTCCCCAATATAGTTTTGTCCCGGACTGTTTTTCTACCCATTCTATGTCCTCTGCTGCAAAAACTGACATCGAAGTGCTTGAAAGGACAAATATGACAAATAATATAGAAAGTGCAGGCATTCCAGCTTTTTTAATTGTGCGTCTATCTTTGGATCTTTCCATGAATCTATTCATGTATATCCCTTTAATCTGGCTCGCATTCATTTCTCTAAAATCCGACTTCGGAAATTGAATTTTTCTAATTCCATTCCTTAATTCATTATTGAATTCAGTATTGGACTCATTATCAGGTCATTATCGGGTTTATTATTAGTTCGGAATAATTTGATTCAGAATTATCAGAATTATTGAATTCAACATTTTTCTTGCATTTTTGCATTTTTGTATTCCAAAAACTTACATTTATTCCAGAGTTATAGAACTTCTTTAATATCTTTGTTTTTAAGATATAAATTATAATCGGATGTTTGCTGAAAATTCTCTTTGATTTTTGATTCGTTTTAATCGAAAATCGTTTCAAATTATAAACCTGAATTTTGACCTAAGGTTTAACCTGAGTTTACACATTCAGGAAGCCTTTATTTGCCCTGGACCTTATTTGACCTATATTTTTATCCTGTTATGTTTGTTACCCCAGTCTTGAATTTCAAAGTTAGAAAAAAGCTTTAAGAAAGTAGCTTTATTTGATTTCAGAGGTTTTTTTTATAGAGGTATTTTATGGAATTGGAAAAAATTGTAGAAATCCTTGAAAAAATCGCGCCGCCAGAACTTGCTGATCCTTTTGATGAAGGCAGGATAGGGTTAATTCTTGGCCTGGAAAAAAATATAGAAAAAATAGCAGTTGCACTTGATGCTAATTCAGGTGTCCTTAAGAAAGCAGCAGATATGAAAGCCGATCTCTTAATTACTCATCATACTCTTATTTTTCATCCTGTAAATAAAATCTTACAGCCTCTGGCTTCTGCTCTTAAGCTTGCGCTTGAACATGAAATTTCTTTATACAGCATGCATACGAATTTTGACCGGGTAGAAGGGGGAATAAATGATGTTCTTGCAGTAAAATTAGGGTTGGAAAACCTCAAAATTGTGGAGGGAGGGAGAATTGGTGAGATTAACTCCTGCTCATCATCCGAACTTGCAGCGCATGTCTCAAAAGTTTTGCAAACCCCTGTTATGTATGCAGGAGAAAGGGAAAATATCAGGCGGGTAATGGTTGTTGGGGGAAGCGGGTTCAGGACGGAATTTCTTGAAACTGCCAGGGAGAATAAAGTTGAAGCTTTTGTTTCTTCTGAGCTTAAGCATGATATCCTGCGTACCTATTCGCAGCTTTGCCTCATCGATGCTACTCATTATGCCACTGAAAATCCGGGCATGGAAGCTTTATGTCCCAGGCTGCGGGAATTAACTGGTCTTGAAGTCGAATTTATTGAACAGCCCTCAGGCCTTAAAGTAATTGATAACAGGCAAAACCTGGTAAAGGAAGAAGATGGTTGTTCCAGAAAAGAAGCTGATCCCGTAGAATCTTTACTTGACAAGCAGTTAAGAAACCAGGTCCGTTCAGACTACCGGCGAAGCCTTGGAAGCGAGAATCGCAGAAGATATATGGAATAAAAGGATGATGCAATAAGAGGATGGGAATAAATGGATGCATCGAATAAATTTTCTTCTTTTCGT
>CAZFNE010000181.1:0-6775 GCA_964520335.1 uncultured Methanosarcinales archaeon
AAATTGTAAATGAATGAGATTCGTCATTCGGAACTACAACAAATCGGAACTACTGGAATTGGAGATAAGTTCATTAACTATTATCCCAAGAGGCACAGCAGTATCGATATCAAAGAGAATATTCTTGCATAGATCCAATTCTAACTTGATATCACAATTTCCGAGTTTGTATGTTAGGAGAAGATTATCAACAAGTTCTTCAATATATGAGGAGAAATTCAATTTCTCGAAAGTTTCGCCCTTATGTAACTCTTCATGAATAAGGGCCATTGAAATAACTCTACTCTGGCTTTCTCTGAAAGCTTCCAGGACTTCCAAATCCCGGATATTCTCCCTGTTTTTAAACTTTTCAGCCTGTAAATCCAGAAGAGAGGATATAACCTGGAGATTATTCTTTATCCTGTGGTGGATTTCTTTCTGACGGGCAATTTCTGAATTCTTTAAAGTTTCTACGGCTTTCTTATGCTCTGTGATGTCAGTATGCAGATTCAAAACTCCTATAAAGTTGCCATCATTGTCGAAAAGGGGCTTAGAGTTTACATATATCCAAAGAAAAGAGCCATCTTTACGTATTAATTTAAACTCGGTACTATCAGTGTTACCAAGGCGCCTCTTTTCAAAGTTTGCTGTGACAGTAGACTTTTCCTCCTGTTCAATGAAGTCCCATATAGTCTTATTTACAACTTCTTCTACAGCATATCCGAGCATATCTGCCATTTTTTTGTTAAGATAAGTTATTTTTCCTCCATTGTTTATTAAGGCTATACCCTCATTAGCAGTTTCAACGATGTTGCGGTACTTTTCTTCGCTTTCACTCAGAGCTTCCAAAAGGGCTTCACGTTCTTCAAGCGACTGAGCAAGCTTATTATTACTGTATCCTAACTGGGAAAGTAAATTGGCAAATGTCATGAAAAAGGACAGTGCTGCATTCACAGTTTCTCTGCTCAACCGCGGGACCTTTTTAAGTGCTTTTAAATATTCTTCTTCATTAAAACCGTATTTTCGAGCCTGGGCCCTAAAAAGCTCATAGTCTAGAGGCTCGTTATCAAAAATAAATTGCCCTGCAATAATATTGCCAAGATGCCTGTTACTCACGGTAATAGGGGTTAGTATATCCCACATATTATTTTTGCACCTGTAAAGTTTGTACTCTCCAGGTAGCATATCTCGGGATTGTTCTACAGTACTTTCTGTACAGTACTTACAGGTTTCCGGATGAGCCCTGTGGAATTTGGAGCAGATTTCCTGAAATCCCACTCCCATCAGAACATTGCCCTTGAGGTCTCTCAAGCCAATTGGGATATGAACTAGTTTATAGAAATCATCCATAAGCGACTGGACCGTCTGAATATCAATAATTTCGACAAGTTTAATATTTACGCTTTCTTGAGATTCATTTTCCTGAACTTTTTCTATGAAGCTGTTGAGACCTTTCTGGCCGCTTATATCAAATCCGTAAATATTTACAGATTCTTCTTCCGGAGAGGGATGAAAGGCAAGCAAGTATGTTTTCTTTCCCACATTTACTTCCTTTTTTTGATAATTATTTCTGGAAATTGTTTTTTCAACAATATCTTCGATATCCCCGGGAACTTTCTTCCCGACTTCTACTCCCCATTCGCGCAACAACGGCTTACCGGCGTCATTAGAATAAAGAATAATCCCAGCCTCTGATATGCTGAGTACCGGATTGGGATTTATTTCAGGAGACTTCTCCATATTTGTTTTCATCACCAGACTCCATTATCTAGAGGCGATATGCCTGAGTTAAATTTATGAAGTTGTAAGTACTCAAAGAAAAAAATAATACTTGTAATTTATAAAGGTATGAAGGGAATTGGATAAATGTTTTTTAAATAAGCTAGTAATTTGTAAACTAAATGACAAAGAACGCTTTGTAATTTTATATGAGTCTGGAAATAAATAATTTCCCTTTTAATTACGCTATAATTACGCTAATATTAATCTTAGATTAAAAATTAATTTTTCTAAAAATTAAAGCAACTGGAAAAAGTGAAAATAAAGGAATTGAGATAATAAAACTTTACTATCCACCACCTGCCTATTCTGCAGATTAAATTTAGATTTTTTACTATCTCAAATTACTTGTTTTCTCAATATTTACTTCATTTATCTCCTTTTATACAAAAATGCACTAAAAAGAAAGACTATACACGAAAACGCTTCAAAAGCAGGCAATTTCGTGCTGTCTTTTCCTGAATTGTTTGAGCCCTGATTTTTTTCAGGTTGTTCAGGGTTCCTTTTAACATTTTCAGTCGAAGCTTCGTTGTGAGATCTGTTTTTTGTCTTGTCTGTATTTGACTCTGTTTCATTTATGGTCGAAGACAGTATTCCAGCACTGTTTGCGGCCAACTTACCTGTTATTGCAAAAAATGAAAATCCTTCGGTTTGTGCCGTGAAATAAAGGTATTCAGCGTCTTCTCCCGAGAAAGTGGTCGGGAGTTTAATCCATTTTTTATCTGTGTACCTGTTCAGGGTTATGGAAGCCTGGTCGATATTTTTATCTTTCATCCAGGATTTATTAACCTTGAAACATACGCCCGGATTTTCTATATTACTTGGGCTTATAACTCCACCTTTTCCGACCCAGATATTCAGGAATTTGTAGACTTCATCAGAAGGCGGCTCTGAAACAAAGCTGGATTTTGCTTTCAATACTTCTACTGTGGTAGTGGTCTTTCCAACGGTTTTCTTTGAATCAAAGCTAACATTTACGACAGGCGTAACTTTCTGTGGGAAGTCAAACTTTACAGGATTTCCGCTTGTAATGTAAACCTGGGAACTTTCCTTTATTTCAATATTCGTTGCAGGCTCAGAAGATCCGCCTTTACTTCCACCTTTTCCTCCGCTGCCTCCTTTCGAGGAAATTTCTTTTATATTCAGTGTAAATGTATTCTCATCACCAGTTGTATTTATCCAGGATCGTTTGTATATACCGCTCACCTGTTGGGAACCTTGACCTGCAAATTCGATTATCCATGAATGAGTCCCGGGAACGCCAACAAAATGTTCAGGAGCTGGATCCTGGATATATCCCTCACTGAGGATTTTGAGCCCTTCGCTCAAGGAAAGTTGCCAGGAATAACCTGTGGAAGGGTTTCCTCTAAGCTTAAGGGTAAATTTTTCTCCCTTTTTGAGATTTATAGTCTTTCCACTGTCAGCTTCAGTTATTACTTGCTGAGTAGATGGTATTATGAAATTAGACTCGTTAGATATTGATTCATTTTTTTCTGAGAGATTCATTGTGACGAGAGTTGAATCTATTCCGTCTGCATTGCTTACTGTCAGGCAAATAGTATAGTTCCCTGCAAACGAAAAAGTATGAGTTGGATTTTGTTCAGTTGAAATAATTCCGTCACCAAAGTCCCAGTACCATGAATTTGGGGATCCTGCACTTATGTCAGTGAAAGAGACATTTAAGGGTGAATCTTCAGGATTAATGTTAATCATAAAATCCGCAGTAAGATTACTCGAAGAATTTGAAAGATCGTAAAGGTAAATGTCTCTTATTTCTTCAGTTTCCGGAGAACTGCGACAATCTGCATATACGATTTTGTCGCCATAGATAGAAGGAGCAAATGCAAGACTACTATTAGTTATGCGGGTTGTTCTTGCAGTAGATATTCCATACAGGTAAATATCTTTACTCCCCTCCTCTTCAGGATTACCTACTGTATATGCTACAAGGTTACCATAGATTGCAGGCTGGTATGTATTTCCACTCGAATTAATTGGAGTTATTTTGTTTGAAGCAATATCATACATGTATATATTGCCTGAACCTGCCCATACTATGGTATTTCCGTAAATATCGATTTCAGATTCGGTGATTGAGGTATTTGTGGTTGTTAGTGTGCTTGTTTCTTGAGTGTAGATGTCATATTTTTTAATATCATAGCCATTGTAAGCGTTAGCCTGGAACCAGACAACTTTCGTACCGTATATGGCAGGAGAACTAAAAACATTAGCAATTTTAGTTTCTTTATCAGTGCTTAAATCATATAGATAGATGGAATTACTCAGAGGATCATCCCCAAAAGAATAATTGTTATGATACACCACATAATTTCCATAAATATCTGGATCTGTTCCTGCCGACGATAGCTGAGTTTCCTGACCGGTAGAAAGATCATACAGATAAACAGCTTCCCCATCATCCCCGGTCCACACAACTTTATTTCCAAAGGAATTTATTTGGGAGCCTGCAACATAACCATTAATATCTACTCGGTTTCCGGTAGCTAGGTCGTATGCATGGACTCCATTTCCAGTGCCTTCTGTCCAAAAAACATTTTTGCCATCAAAGGCAGTCCTGTAAGTTAAGCGCTCGTCATTCGTGATCTGAGTTTCTGTTCCTGCCATTGCACTTGTTGCTGATACAACAATAAATAAAAAAATTAAAAGCGTTGAAAAAGCTTTATTTTTCACTTTAACCACCATATGTCCCATTGAAAAGAGTTTAAATATAAATTGGATTTTGAGTAAAATTAATGTTGGCTGCATTAGAAAATGATGAAATTCAGAATAAGCCGTCTATATTATATTTGGATACCGTTGTGACTCTCGTTAATAATTGGAACTGAAATAAACTATATAAATTATTGTGCAGTGAGGGAGATATAATTCTTTGGGTCTCATAGTGTATGATGTTGTAAAATTTAGAATAGATAGATCTGATATTTTTCATAAATAAAGAGCCAAAAACTTTTAAAGATCTGGAAAATTTATTTAAATAATTTAAAATTTGGGCTAAATTGTTGCCAGTTTAATAGACATATTTTATATAACGATAGGAAAGACAATTAGAAGATAATCGTATAATTAGAGTATATATAAAGCCCATTTTTTAACTGGGTTGATATAAATGAGTATAATATTAAGACATCAGAACAGATGGCTCATAATAATTCTAAAATGCAAGAATTATTTTTAAGTTTTTGCTAGTGCTTCGATTCCAAGATAAATCCATAATTAGGAATTAATTAATGTGAAGAATTAAATCTAGTGGTTACGTTTTTTTGTCAAATGGCCATTAAAACCGTTATTTATGACCCAAAAACACTGAAGGGCAAGGAAAAGTCCAATAAAGTCTTAATATCCAAGGAAAACGCAGAAGGACGCGGAAAAATTGTGCCCTTTTTCTATCTTCCGCATATTCCACGCTTTCCGCAGTTTATGGCGTGTTCAACACCTCGGCTCCTTAATTTAAATCCAAAATTTGATTATGATAAACTTTGGAATCGATGTACTAGATGGACGTATGGTGAGTAAATCAAAATATACCATAATTTACGATCTTAACAAATCAAATAACAAATTACCTAATTTTTTCCCTTCAAGGCTCCTTAATCTTAGATTGTAATTCTCAGTTATAATGAAATCTCTCCTCTCCATTCTTATAGAATTAAACAACCTTCAGAAAGTAATACAAAATCTTACACATTACTTAAGAAGATATTTCTATAATGCCCGGTAATATATAATTAATATAATCAATTTTACTCCTTTATTTTCTGTTTTCTAGCAGGGGGGCTTGATGGGATCAGAAAAGGAGAGCTTAAAACTGGATATTCAAGAAATCGTAACTTATTCGGAGAACTAGAGAATTAAAGGATCAGCTATAGATAGTGGATAACAGGGAAAAATTAATGCCCAACCTTCCTCGGATGTTGAACAAAGATTTCTTGTATGAGGGGTTATGCCAGTTGAAGCATCTATCTGAAAGAACAAGGGGAGATGTATTCAGGCACTGAAGCCGAAGAGAGGGTAATAGGGCTGGAGACGTTTTCAGTCAAAAATTTATTCAAACAAATGGTGTGGACATGAAAAAATCAAACATAATAATTGGGCTTTTTGCTGTCATTGCACTCATTTTTATGGCTTATACCGCTTATGACTGTTTCTAATGATGATTCTGATGCCTGCGGGGAAAATGGGACAGGACTTGGTTGCATAAGGCTTCCGCCTGACTTTTCTATTGATTATTATGCCAAAGATGTTGAATGGGCAAGATCTATGACCTTAAGTCCGAACGGGACGCTTTTTGTCGGGAGTCGGAATGCAGGAAAAGTTTATGCGCTTCCTGACCGAAACAATGACAATAAAGCCGATGATGTGATTGTAATTGACGAGGGTTTGGATTTACCAACTGGGGTGGTGTTCAGGAACGGCTCTCTGTATGTTGCTGAGGTTCCAAGGGTTCTGCGGTACGATAACATCGAAGCAAGGCTTGAAAATCCGCCTGAACCTGTCGTGGTCAGCGATAGTTTCCAAACCTTACTGACCGTTCTCACGCCTGGAAATACATCAAATTCGGGCCTGATGGGAAATTGTATGTACCTATCGGAATGCCGTGCAACGTTTGTAATAAGGAAGAGGAGGACGAGCGTTATGGAACAATCGTAAGGATGGAACCTGATGGAAGCCAGTTTGAAATTTTCGCAAAGGGTATAAGGAATACGGTTGGTTTTGACTGGGACCCTGATACCAAAGAATTGTGGTTTACCGACAACGGAAGGGATTGGTTGGGAGATAATGCTCCGCCTGATGAACTAAATAAGGCACCTGTACAGGGAATGCATTTTGGTTTCCCATATTGTCATGGAGGAGATATTCTTGACCCTGAATTTGGCGGGCAAAGAGCCTGCTCGGAATTTACTCCGCCAGAAATAAAACTTGGGCCTCATGTAGCTGCTCTTGGAATGACCTTTTACACAGGTACAGTGTTTCCTGAAGAGTACAGAAATCAGATCTT
>CAZFNE010000182.1:0-6717 GCA_964520335.1 uncultured Methanosarcinales archaeon
CCTCTTTAGCCTTTTATTTCAGCCTTTTATAGGGATATCTCATTTCTTTTCCGCAGCCCCGGCAGAAAACAACAATGTAACCATCTTTTAGCCTGTAACGGGCATTACTTCCTGGGACTAAAAAAGAATAACAATGCTTACAAATCCTGCTTTTGATTTCTTTTGGAATACCAATCCTGTTTCTCATGGAAATATTTCTGATAAGCTGCACATAGCGCTCACTTCGGGCAGGATTCGCTGCATATTCTTCTTTTGCAAGCTCAAAAAGCCGCCACATACGCTGGGCTGCTATATCCTGAATTAAATTTTTTTGCTGTTTTCTTGCGGCTTTTGGCATATTTGAACCGTCCTTAATTATTTGAGATCCTGAATTAGTTTAATCAGAAATTTTTTACATAAATTAGAAATTTTTATTTATGCATTTTAGCATGTTCAATTTATCCATTTGTTAATTCGTGAATGGGCCCAAGACTTTCAATCACTTTGTTCATAGCTACTTGAACTTTGTCACCTACTTGAATTCGATCATCTACTTGATTATCCTTAATAAGAGTTAAGCTTCAAGGATTATTACTTCAACATCCGGACTCTTGCTGTATACAAAGGCTTTAAACTTTTCGGGATCAGCCTGGGTGCCTACAGATCTTCCATAGTGCATAGGGACCACTACTTTTGGGGAAATAGCTTCAGTCGCATTTGCAGCTTCTTCTTCATTCATAGTATACGTGCCCCCGATAGGCAAAAGCGCAACATCAGCCTTTATATCTTTCATTTCAGGGAAAAAATCACAGTCTCCTGCGTGATAAATCCTCAGGCCTTCAAGTTCGACTATATATCCAACTCCAAGCCCGCGCGGATGATAAGGTTTATCAAGATTGTAAGCCGGCACAACCTCGATTTTGATTCCTTTAATTTCAAGGCCGTCGGCAAGGATATCTCCGTCATTGACCCTTCTTGCATCGCCTTTGAACTGGAGGGAACAATTTTCAGGAATCAATGTTGTTGAATCCGAGCGCCTGACTTTTCTGATGTCATCAGGGCTGCAGTGGTCAAAATGCTCATGAGTAATAAGCAAGATATCTGCCTTATCCTCAAAAGCAGGCTCTTCTTTCAACTCAAATGGGTCGATGTAGATCTTTTTACCCTCCCCTTCAAGAACGAAACTGGCATGCCCTAACCATTTGAGATTCACATTTCCGATTTTTACACTATTCATATTGATACACCTCAAACTCCAACTTACCTGAATAACCTGAAATTCATAATTCTATAAAATAAAATGTGTGACCTGAGCTTATAAAAAGCAATCTGTTATTGCTATTACTTCCGGTCACTTCTAATTTTAATTTTCGGCTATTTCTAATCTTAATTCGACCCAATTCAACCTTAATTTGATATTTATAGTTTTAAGAAGTATCAATATGGAATACTAATAATATGAGGTTGGATAAGGTTTGGAGAGTGTAAAATGGGAAAGCAAACACCTGATAAATTGAAAAAAGCTCCTGATAGGAATAGTGATGGTAATAGTAATAGCAATATTGAACTTACTATTTATTCCCAGAATTTGGCGCTTGTAAAAGAAAAAAGAGAAATTAATTTAAAAACAGGTATTCAGAGTGTAGAATACACAAATGTAGCTACCGAAATAGACCCAACTTCAATAATAGTAGAAGCCCTGGCAGATGAAAATACTGTAATCCTTGAGCAGGATTATGAGTATGATCTTGAAAGTAACTCGAAGCTTCTTGACAAATACCTGGGAAGAGAAATTACAGTAACTGATAAAGAAGGTGTTTCCCATACAGGGAAACTGCTCAGCCATGATTCAGGGATTGTTCTTCACAGGAAAGACAAAAATATAGTGAGTCTCCCCGAAATTTCGAAAATAGAATTTTCAGATATCGAAACCGTTTTCACAAAACCTACTCTTATCTGGAAAATTGATTCCTTAAATTCAGGAAAACAAGGTTTCCTGATTTCTTACCTGACTAGCGGCATAAGCTGGAAAGCTGAATATGTTGTAAAGATAAATGAAGATAACACTAAAGCTGATATCAAATCCTGGGTTATTATTGATAACAAAGCAGGAACTAATTTTGAAAACGCAAAAATCCAATTAGTTGCAGGCGAGATTCACAGGGTTTACACCCCGCAGCCAAAAGCTATGTATCTAAGGGGAGTAGCAGAAAAACTCACACCTTCTTCTGCCGATGGTTTTATTGAAGAAGGGCTTTTTGAATACCATCTTTATTCTCTCGAAAGACCCACAACCCTGAAAAATAACCAGGGAAAACAGATCTCCTTTATTTCTGCAAATAATGTACTTATAGAAAAAGAACTGGTTTTTGATATCTGGCAAGGAGAAAAAATTCAGGTAATCCTTAAAACAGAGAATTCGAAAAAGAAAGGGCTTGGAATGCCTTTACCGGGAGGGCTTGTACGGATTTATAAAGTGAGTTCCGAAGAGCGGCTCCAATTCCTTGGAGAAGACCAGATTGAGCATATTCCAAAAGAAGGAACAATAAAAATTACTGTTGGCAACGCTTTTGATATAAAAGGTAAACGAATTCAGACAAATTATGAAAAAATCAGTGACACTTTGGAAAGGCTCACGTATGAAATCACTTTCAATAATAGTAAGCTAGAAGTACAGAATCTTAAAGTCATAGAACACCTGTCTGATGACTGGAAAATAATCGAGAATTCAGATCCTTATGAAAAAATCGATGCTTATACGGTTGAATTCAAGGTTTTAATTGAAGCAGAAGGCATAAAGACTGTTGCCTATACTGTAGAAAATAAACTTCAACCCCCTGTTTGATGATTATCTAGGTATCCCCAAAGAATCCTTACTAGATCCCAATATTTAAAGCAAGAATTGAAGGCCTCCAACTTATCTTAGAGAGGCTTATTTTATGGGAGCTAATCTTAAAAAAGGCTAGTCTTAAAAAACTAAGAACTTGACAGTTTTCCAGCTGTTTCAAGTAAGAGCACTTCATGGTACTTAGATAAGGTCCTTGGCGAAAAACAAGAAGATGAAGATCGGGATAAATACCAAGCCCTTATTAAAGACTATCAAACTACTCTATATGGCTAACACAGCAAATGCAATAATGTTGTTTTAAAAGTGTATTTACTCAGATTTTTTTCAGGATTTTTCTCCTTTATATGTGATACACAGATTTTATGTACAAATACACTCAGACGTAACACAATTAACCAATTCATAATTTCTATATTTACATGATTATAATATAGTCCGTATGAACAAAAAACAGAAAATTTCCTTAATTTTATTCACTCAACTGAAGCCACCGCTAGCGTGCGACATTGCCTATACGTTTTTGTTTATAATCATTCCAGAGACTGTGTAACGCTTTTAAAAAACCGGTGCTGGATAGCCCTATATTTTGAAGATTATATTTTTCCTATCGATAACCCCATTTTATCAAATGTAAAAAAAGTTAGAGAAACACATAGGCAACAAAATTAAAAATATGATACTAAGGACCTATCCGAAAAGTCAGTAATACATGTTGAAAAGTTACAATAGGTCTATAATATCGGAGTCCCCGTTCCGGTTTTGTATACCGCACATCGTAAAAATTATAGCAGGTAACCACTTTTCGGATAGGCTCTTAATCTATGAATATTTGAAACTTTGAGAGAAAGAGTAACAGCATTTAGGCCAGTGATGTCTGTTTTTAGATTGGCAATATGTCGAATACGTTTTTACAAAATAGATTTCAAATTCCCTGCCTGGCTTTTAAATATAACTTTTATCCTTGAAACCATCTAACAAGGCTCTGGATATTGGTCTGAGGTAGTAAGTTTCATTTCTTAAATTATGCCCTTCCAAAAAATTAAATATGTCTAGATCTGTTTTAATTTCTTACTGGTGATTTATATTTTCAAGTGTTTCTGAAGTATGAGCATCAGGATCAGCTTATTCGTTTTAATAATTGGGTTTATCCAGAACAAATTTTGTTTTCGATCAGTAAGGTTTTGGAATCATTTTCATAATTAAAAATACAATAATTATTCGAAATTTGGATTTAAAAATGGCTATTGTTTTGGGATAAGCTCCAATTGAGAGCTTGAAGAGAATGAATAGGGGATGAATATGTTAAAAAACCGTAATTATAGAATAAACAAGGCCAATAAACACCTGGCACTTCAGCTGGGGATTGTGATACTTTTCCTCCTGGCTTTAATGAACTGTGCAGGAGCCTCACAGCCTGTAAAAGATGGTATGACAGAAGTCCAGATCCTGGCAATAAATGATTTTCACGGCCAGCTTGAGCCACCCACAAGTAAGACAACTATAGGTTATACTGAGACAGGAACTCCCATACGCGTCGAAGCCGGAGGTGCGGAATACCTAGCTACTCACATTAAAAAACTTAGTTCTGAGAATCCAAATACATTTGTGGTCTCTGGAGGAGATTCTATAGGGGCCAGCCCCCTGACCTCAGCCCTGTTCCATGACGAGCCAACAATAAAAGCCCTTAATATGATGGGATTTGACTTTTCAGCCATAGGCAACCACGAATTTGATGAAGGCTTAGACGAACTTATGCGCGTTCAGAATGGAGGCTGTCACCCAACAGCTGGCTGCTTGAATAACTCCACTTTTGAAGGGGCACAGTTCCGGTATCTGGCTGCAAACATCGTCAATGAAACCACAAATACTACAATCTTCCCTGCCTACAATATTACCTGTGTCCAAGGGGTACCTATAGGCTTCATTGGAGTGGCTCTGAAAGATACGCCATCCATAGTTACTCCTTCCGGAGTTAAAGGGCTGAAGTTTCTGGATGAGGCTGAAACTATTAACAAATATGTTGGGAAGCTTAAAAAAATGGGGGTAAAAACCATAATAGTGATTATCCATGATGGCGATTCCCAGAAAGGGCTGTACAACGAGAGCGTAAATATGAGTGGTCCAATTGAAAATATTGTCAATGCTACAAATGATGAAGTTGATATATTTGTTACCGGTCACACGCATCAGGCTTATAATGCTAAAATTGGCGGTCGAATTGTAACAGAAGCGGGCTCAGCAGGAAATGTGCTCACAGATATCGATCTGGTAATAAGCAACAAAACTCGTGATGTTGTAGAAGCAAGATCCAGGAATATTATAGTATCAAGGGATGTTCCTAAAGATTCTGAAGTAACTTCACTAGTCGACAAGTACAGGACTCTGGTAGCTCCCCTTGCCAACAAGGTGGTAGGTAATATCACAGGCAATATTACATCAACAGCCAACGATTCAGGAGAATCCGCTCTGGGAGATGTCATAGCCGATGCCCAGCTCTATGCTACCTCAGACCCAGACTCTGGCGGAGCAGTAATGGCTTTCACAAACCCTGGAGGTATTCGTGCTCCACTATTATACGACCAACAGAGTGGTGGGGAACTGCCTGGTCAAGTAACTTATAGTGAGGCTTTCAGCGTCCAGCCTTTTGGAAACAGCATGGTCACAATGACCTTAAACGGTACTCAAATTGATGCTTTGCTAGAACAGCAGTTCGATAACCCATCTCCTGGCAGTAAACGCATACTTCAGGTCTCAAAAGGGTTCAGTTATACCTGGAACCAAAGCGCCCCCACAGGTGATAAGGTGGAGATTTCCAGTATCAAACTAAACGGCACAGCTATCGATCCAAGCAGCCCATACCGGATAACTGTAAACAGTTTCCTTGCAGATGGAGGAGATAATTTCACTGTCTTGAAAGCCGGAATCGATAGAATAGGAGGATCTGTAGACACAGATGCCTTTGTCAATTACCTCTCTGTTTTTTCTCCGGTAACCCCCGGAACCAATGACCGAATAGCTTTGGTGAAATAAAAGCAAATATTTTACCTTTCCGGCAGTTCTCTCTGCCGGAATATTTTCTTTAACAAAGAGTTTTCTTTTTTACAGTCTTTCGAATGATTAATCGAAGAAATTTCCATTTAATTTCCATTTAAAATTGTTTATTGCTGAGTTGTGCAAATAATGCATCAATACCTTCTCTATAAATAAAAACTGCATAAGAGCCTGGGATAGAACAAAAAATATTTGGGTATTTTTGCCCAATGCCCGAAAAGGTAAAATAAGCAACCAATTTTATAAAAACATCTCTTATTGTGTCCTATAATGAGGGGTAACTCTACCCCTAATAGGCACTCTTTTGTTTACTCGTTTTTTATATGTGAAAATTAAACATTAAGAGGCTTATTCATTTTTGGGTAGAAATTTTTTCCTATCGATAACCCCATTATATAACATGGAATGATTTTCAGAAATCTTTCAAGATCCCCGGAGAAGCAGTTAAAAAATAATTATCTAGAAATCTCACTCTGTTGTAAGGCTCTCATTCTCAGAGCATAAAATAGGCTTACTGAAGTCGAGATTGTAGTTTACTGGAGAGATTATTTTCAAACAAAGTAATGTCTTTCCCCGGAAAGATTGTGGTCTGAGTATTTTTTATTAAGATCTTTAAAATAAATTCAAACTTGTCTTTTAAAAGAAAGTTTTAAATCTTTTGGTTTTCTAACTGTCTTATTATATTTTTGACGTCGGTGGAGGTTTACTGACATTTTATCAGTTTATAAAAAAATAGAAGGAGATATAATGGGAATTAAAGCAAAATCACGTTCAATAGTTTTAGCATCAGTATTTCTGATTTTATTTTTAATTTGTATTTCGTCTACTGCTTTAGCATC
>CAZFNE010000183.1:0-6672 GCA_964520335.1 uncultured Methanosarcinales archaeon
TATAATGATCTAATTATAATTAAAAATAATGAATTTATAATGGACATAGGTTTCAAAAAATATAATTCCAAAACAGATAAATAAATGAAGGAATGAGGAAACCACTGAACTCACAGGACAGCAGTTAAAAAAACCTAAAAAATGATCACAAAAATGAAGCTTAGCAAATTAAAAATAGGGACGGTTGAAACTTCTGGAAACCTCCTTCTTGCCCCTATGGCAGATGTAACTAATCAGGCTTTCAGGCTACTTTGCAGGCAGTGTGGAGCTGATCTTACATATACGGAAATGATTAGTGCAGATGCTTTACTCAATGAAAATCGAAAATCTCTTTTAAAAGGACTGAGCTCTCCTGCAGACAGGCCCTTTGGAGTTCAACTCGTTGGAAGCTCTCCTGAAAAGTTGCTAAAAGCTGCGCTTTTTATTGAAAAGGAGTGTAGGCCGGAACTTATTGATATAAACATGGGCTGTCCTTCAAGGAAAATAATAGGAGCCGGATGCGGCTCTGCTCTTCTTAATTCTGGAGCTCTTGTATATGGAGTAATTTCAGCGCTAACAAATGCGCTGGAAACACCTGTTACTGCGAAAATCCGGCTTCTTGAAAGTCGGGAAAAGACTCTCGAGCTTGCAAACCTCATACAGGAAGCAGGAGCATCTGCCCTAACTGTACATGGCAGAAGAGCAGAGCAGATGTATTCAGGGAATTGTGACCTTTCAGCCATCAGAGCAATAAAAAAGGAACTTTCTATTCCAGTAATTGCAAACGGGGATATAAGGGACGAAGAATCTGCAGAAAAAACACTTGACTTTACAGGTTGCGACGGGCTCATGATAGGGCGTGCGGCACTTGGAAATCCCTTCATTTTCAAAAGAATAAGACATTATCTGGAAACAGGGGAAAAGCTGGATCTAGATATGCAGGCCTTTCAGGTAAGCCAGCTAAAAAATTTTGAAACTTATCTTGCCTTGCTTGAAGAGTATGAGCTCTTTTCGTCCCTGAATCTCCGCATGCATGCTCACTGGTTTACAAAGGGATTATGTGGCTCGCGGCAAATGAGGGAAAAGATTAATACTATGAAGGATGGAAAGGCAATAATTGAGCTAATTAAAAGTTCGTACAAGAAAAAATATTAAAATATTCTATATTTTTAAAAGTTACTTTGGTTTACGGCTAAAACCACAAAAACCGTGAACAATAAACACGTTAACCTAAAAATAATAGATAAAAAACACCAAAAAAATAAATATAAAATTAAAAAATATGGAAGTAGTTTCTCGACTTTCACCGAAAAACTAATAATATTTTACATTATTATCCATGAACTATCAGGCATCAAACAGCGTGAATATATAATTGAAAATTTATTACATCCACATTTAAAAACCTAAATGATTGAATAAATGCAGGTTAACAATAGGCAGTAATCAATGCTTTGACATTTGATTATTAACATGCCCTGAATGTATATGCCTGAATATGAAATACTAAATTATAGAATAATACATGACGCCTGGGAAGCAGGATTTTCTTTATATGTAATATTTAAGGAATTATATAGCTGTAATAGACTAATTAAAGATTTATAAAAACCGCGTGCTGACAATTAATAGTAATTGCCATTAAACACTGCCTAAGACTAAAAAAAATACTGAATACCAAAAACAGAAAGATAAACCGCACTTATAAAAAAGGAGAATCTAAATGAAGGAAATCAGAATACACGGTCGAGGAGGCCAGGGTTCTGTTACCGCGGCTGAATTACTTTCCATTGCAGCCTTTGAAGATGGAAAGTTCAGCCAGGCTTTCCCCGCTTTTGGGGTGGAGCGCAGAGGTGCCCCTGTTCAAGCATTTACTAGAATCAGTAACAGCCCAATCCGGCTTCGAAGTCAGATCTATAATCCTGATTACGTTATTGTCCAGGATGCTACTTTACTTGAAACTGTCAACGTTGCAAGTGGGATTAAGGATGACGGAGTAATTATTGTAAATACGACAGAAAGCCCGGAAAGCCTGAAAATCGATACAAAGGCCAAGGTTCTTGCTGTGGATGCTACAAAGGTTGCAATGGATATTATGGGGGTTCCAATTGTAAATACCGTGCTGCTTGGAGCTTTTGCGGGAGCGACCGGGGAAGTAAATGTTGAGTCTATTGAGCATGCAATAAAGGCACGCTTTACAGGAAAGGTCGGGGAGAAAAACGCGCAAGCAATCAGGAAAGCCCATGAACTCATCAGGGGGAAGATTCAATGACTGCAGAAGGCGAGAACGACCGTACAATAACTCCTGAAGTTCTAAAAACTGAGAAAAAACCAGATCAGGAGAAAGAAGGCCTGAACATTACCCATTGCAGAATCTGTAGACCTGGTTCCACCTTAAAAAACAAAACAGGGGGCTGGAGAAACTTCCGTCCTGTCTATATATATGAAAAATGTACTAAGTGCGGAATTTGTGAGATAGTGTGCCCTGACATGTCTGTTAAACCCAGAGAAGACGGCTTTTTTGAATATGACTATGATTACTGCAAAGGTTGCGGCATTTGCGCAAATGAGTGCCCTGCAGATGCAATTGAAATGGTTCTGGAGGAGAAATAATGATTGATCCTATATACAAAAAGAAAATGGTAGTTGTAGAAGGCTCTTATGCTGTAGCCCATTCTGCAAAAATCTGCCGCCCAAATGTAATTTCAGCCTATCCTATTACTCCCCAGACTCATATAGTTGAAGACCTGTCCCAGTTTATGGCAGACGGGGAAATTCCTAACTGTGAGTATATTAACGTGGAATCCGAGTTCTCAGCAATCTCTGCCCTGATAGGAGCAGCAGCAGTAGGAGCAAGGACTTATTCAGCCACTACTTCCCAGGGCCTCCTGCTCATGCACGAAGCCCTTTTCAATGCTGGAGGTATGAGACTTCCAATAGTGATGACTGTAACAAACAGGGCAGTCAGCGCTCCAATCAATATATGGAACGATCATCAGGATGCAATCTCACAAAGAGACACTGGCTGGATTCAGTTATACGTAGAAGATGTTCAAGAAGCTTCAGATACTCTTCCGCAGCTCTATAAAGTTGCAGAAGATTATGATGTTAAGCTCCCGGGTATGGTCTGCATGGACGGTTTTATCCTCTCTCATGTTTATGAACCTGTAGTCCTGCTTGAACAGGATTTGACTGATGAATTCCTGCCGCCTTTCCAGCCTGAAAATATCCTTGACCCGGCTGACCCGAAGACTTTCGGAGCCTTTGCAGCCCCTGACACTTATGAAGAGTTCAGGTACCTGCAGGAGCAGGCAATGCAAAATGCCCTCCCAAAGATTGAAGCTGTAGCAAAGGAATTTGAGGAAATCTTTGGCAGATTCCATGGCGGGCTTATAGACGGATACATGCTTGATGATGCTGAAATCGTCATTATGTCCATGGGCTCTATTCTTGGAACCGTCAAAGACGTTGTTGATGAGTACAGGGCAAGAGGAGAAAAAGTTGGAGTCTTAAAAGTGAGATCCTTCAGACCCTTCCCGAAAGAACAGGTGAGAGAGGCTATTAAAAATGCTCATGTCGTTGTTGTGCTTGACAAAAACATTTCTATAGGCACAAACGAAGGAGCTCTCTTTACTGAAACCAAAGCCTGCCTCTACAATAGCAATATCCGTGTACCTGTTATCGGTTATACTGTTGGGCACGGAGGCAGAGATATTCGAATGGAAAGTATTGCAAAGGTTATTGAAGAAACCAAAAAAGTTGCAAAAACCGGAATTGTGACTGAAAGCCAGTTCCTTGATCTCAAGGAGGATTTGCTATGAGTAAAGCCGCACCAAAAACATATATAGCCTCAGGACACAGCGGCTGTGCAGGTTGCTGTGACGCCTTTGCTGCAAAATTCACGCTTATGGGCGTAGGCCCTAACTGTATTGTAGTTAACCCTACAGGCTGCCTTGAAGTTATGTCCACACCTTTCCCAAATTCTTCCTGGCAGGTTCCCTGGATTCACTCCCTCTTCGAAAACGCAGGAGCTGTGGCCTCAGGGGTCGAAGCCGCCCTGAAAGCCCTTGGCAAAAAGAATGACACTAAAGTTATCTCAATCGGAGGAGACGGTTCTACAATGGATATAGGATTTGGGGCTCTTTCAGGTGCTTTTGAGAGAGGCCATGATTTCACCTATATCTGTATGGACAATGAAGCCTATATGAACACCGGAATCCAGCGCAGCAGTGGGACTCCTTTTGATGCCAGCACCACAACAACTCCTGCAGGAAAATTCTCTTTTGGAAACCAGCGTCCAAAAAAGGATATGCCTGCAATTATGGCAGCCCACGGCTCACCTTACGTAGCCACAACCTCAATTGGCTTCCCGCGAGATATGATGCGTAAAGTCAAGAAAGCAGCAGACATAGTAGGCCCTACTTATGTCCATGCTCACGCACCGTGTACAACAGGCTGGGGTTTTGACACCTCAAAAACCCTTGAGATCGCAAAACTTGCAGTCGAAACCTGCCTCTGGCCAATGTATGAAATGGAAAATGGGGAGATTACCCAGGTAAGAAAGGTTAAAGATCCAAGGCCGGTTGAAGAATATCTTAGGGCCCAGAAGAGGTTTAAACACCTTTTCACCAAGGAAGGCGGAGATGAAGAAATTAAGAAAATCCAGGCAACGGCTGACTGGAATATAAAACACTACGGACTTCAGTAAAACTGAAGCTTCCCTTTTTTCTTATTTTTATCTTATTTTTCCTTCTACTTTTATATAATTTTTACCTTTATTTAACCTATTCAATTTATTATTTATTTGATTTAATAGCAGTTCTTATTGAGTAATTTGATGGTCTTTTATATCTTATAACTACTAAATTCATCTAACAACTATAGGAATATGTGTACACAAGGATTACTTTTTTTAAGCACTTTTATATTACTCCCTATCTTTAATTAAATATTTATAGTGATGCGGCTATAAATATTTAAAAAAATATCAATTGATAAATTAAAAGACTTGAGAATGATCCTGAACTTAGATCAACGTTGATGGAATCCAGAAATAATTTTGGGAGTGATTGCTGCTG
Source organism: uncultured Methanosarcinales archaeon (assembly GCA_964520335.1). Taxonomy (GTDB): domain Archaea; phylum Halobacteriota; class Methanosarcinia; order Methanosarcinales; family Methanosarcinaceae; genus Methanosarcina. The sequence goes on from CAZFNE010000183.1 coordinate 5,058, forward strand.
GAACTCCACCAAAATATTCAGAAAATGAGATTCAGATAAATATTCGAATTTTAGGTTTATTCTTTAAAACTTTAGTTTTTACTAGCTTTATTATCTACTCAATTCTAATCTATGAGATTAAACCCGGGGCTAAAATATATGAATAAAAGGTATGTAAAATTTTCGATCATTAGGCCTGATTATCGGCTAATGCTCTCATTAATGCTAATTTTATTCTTAAGCACGACTTTTTTATGTTGTACTATGCCTTTTGAAGTGCAGGCTAACGCATCTGGAGCAACTGAACAAAGTTCCGCTCTTTCAATTGACAACTCAGGATTTCTTCTCACTTATTCTGGTTTAACTATAGAAAAAATAGCTAGTCCTTCTACCTATTCTGATGTTGGAGATCTGATAGTCTATACATATAAAGTAACCAATAACGGAAACTTGACAATTACAGCACCAATAATAGTTACTGATAACAAAACTGGAACCATAAATATAACAGAAAACTTGGGACCAGGGCAAAATATTTCGGTAAATAGTACTTACGATATAACGTACAAAGACCTTAACGAAGGCTATGTAACTAATTCAGCCTTTGCAATAGGGAAATTAGAGTGTCTCACAATCGTTTCTAAAACAGATAACGAAACGATAAAAGAAGTACAGAGCCCACACTTAATAATTGAAAAATCAGCATATCCGACTACTTATGATCACGTAGGACAAGTTATTACCTATATATACAATATAACAAATTCTAGAAAAACAACTATCACAGGACCTATAAAAGTTATTGATAATAAAACAGGAATTATAAATGTAACTAATGAGAGTTTAACTTCTGGACAAAGTGTTTTAGGAAATTCTACATATGTAATTACCCAGAAAGATATCGATACTGGTTTTGTGACCAATTCAGCCTTTGCAACAGGTAATATAGGAAATAATACAACTGTTTCTAATGTGGATAATGAAACTGTAATAGCAGTACAACTTCCAGCCCTTTTAATCAAAAAATTAGCTTCCCCAGCCAATTATTCTTCTGTTGGCCAGGTTATTACCTACAGCTATAATGTTACTAACACAGGGAATGTAAACATTACACAACCTATAAGGGTTACAGATAACAGAACAGGAATTATAAATGCAACTGAAGGAAACTTAGCACCAGGAAGTAGTCTTCTTGTAAATAGTACATACATTATAACACAGGCAGATATTTATTCTGGTTTTGTAACCAACTCAGCTTTTGCAACAGGTAAATTTGGCAATAATACGACTACTTCTAACACTGACAATGAAACTGTAATAGCAGATAAGATCCCAAAACTGATAATTGAAAAATCAGCAAACCCCAGAAATTACAGCTCCATTGGGCAGGTAATAACATACTTTTACAATGTGACAAATACCGGAAATGTGAACATTACAGGCCCTATAAAAGTTATAGATAACAAAACAGGAACTATAAACGTAACTGAAGAAAACTTAATACCAGGAAGAACTGTAACAGGGTCTGCTAACCACACGATTGTCCAGGATGATATCGATTCAGGATCAATAACAAATTCCGCTTTTGCAACAGGCACCGTAGAAAATAATACAATAACTTCTGAGCCTGACAATG
>CAZFNE010000184.1:0-6633 GCA_964520335.1 uncultured Methanosarcinales archaeon
TCCAAATCAACATGTATATAAAGTTTCTTTGCCAAAGATGCAGTACATGGCGTCCCCCAACTCCACATCTTTTACAGAAAATATCTCTAATTTTGATAAAGGACTGGAGAAAGCATTCTCCTGGCTTGCAGGTAATATTGATACTATCTTTTTTATCTTTTTTATTGGCGTGAGTACAATCATCATTGCAAGGGTTGTAAATAACCTTCTTGAAAGCTATTTCAAGAAAGCTAGCAGTAAACTGCGGATGGACATTACTTCTTTTAGAATGTTCAAGCACATTTTAATTGCTGCAATTTATTTTATAGGAATTATTACAGTTATTTTCAGCATTCCAGGGCTTCGTTCGCTTTCTGTTGCTCTCTTTACTGGGGCAGGGATTGCAGGTATTATTATAGGGTTTGCAGCCCAGAGTACCCTCAGTAATATAATCGCAGGGCTTTCCCTTGCGCTTTTCCAGCCTTTCAGGGTTGGAGATCGCCTGAATATTATGAACGAATACGGAAAAGTTACAGATCTTAATCTCAGGCACACTGTTATTATTACCTGGGATAACAGGCGTTTGATTATTCCCAATTCAGTAATCAGTAATGAAGCAATAATTAACTGGACAATAGAAGACCCGGCAGTTATCTGGCCAATTGAAGTCGGAATTAGCTACGATTCCGACATCGACCACGCAAGAAAAATTATGATTGAAGAGGCCAGAAAGCATCCGAATGTCATGCCTCCTCAGGAATTAAAATATAGTGTGGTAAAGCCTAGCTTTATAAAGTCTGAAAGCTTAAAAATGGCTTTTCTGGACTCCCCTGTCCTGCATGCAGTAGACCCTGATTTCAGGGAAAGAGGAGAAGTCAGGGTACATGTTACCCAGCTTGGGGATTCTGCTGTAAATCTGCGTATGCTGGTCTGGTTTAAAGATAGAAGCGTTGCATTCAGCTCAGGTTGCGAAATCAGGGAAGCTATTAAAAAACGCTTTGACAGAGAAGGTGTAGAAATTCCCTATCCTTACAGGACTGTTGTCTATAAAAAAGACCTTGAGATAGAGAAGGCTGAAAAGCTGACTTCCCCTGAAGGGATTAAAATTGAAAATTCTGCAAAAGGCAGACTGAGCGATGCTGAAAGCAGAATAGAATAACCAAATAGCCCAAGTAGCAATAAAATTTAATTTAAATATTTTAATTATAACGAGGAACTTTAAACTTCAAAGTTCCAAATTTAAAGCTCCAAATTTGAAGTTTCAAGTACAATTTCCAGGTTTAAAGTTCCCTTTCATCGATTACTCTTTTTGTTTTTTTCATGCTTCTTGGCAGTTCTCCCAGTTTCATTCCAACAACATCAACTGATACCCCTATAAAATCCTTAAAAGCTTTTCCAAGGGCTTTTTCGGTTTTTTCTTTTTTTATTGGATCGTCTGCATCTTCAATTTCAATCCTGAAAGTCATGTTGTCTCTACCTTCACAACGGGTCAGGAGAATCTGATATTCACTGCTTACGCCTGGAACCCTGTGTATAATATCTTCTATCTGGCCTGGGTAGATATTTACGGCTTTGAACTTTATACGGTCATCCGACCTGCCCAGGATTCTGTCAATCCTTGGAAAGGGGCATCCGCATTTACAAACTCCTGGAAGGATTCGGGTAAGGTCTCTTGTCCTGTAGCGGATTAAAGGAGCCCCTTCTTTTGTGAGGGTAGTAATTACAAGCTCCCCAAGAGTGCCTTCAGGAAGCTGCTCGCCTGTGATAGGGTCAATGATCTCGAAAAGTAAATGGTCTGACCAGTAATGCATGCCTTCATGATATGAGCAGTCCAGGGCTATTCCGGGCCCGTAGATCTCGGTGAGCCCGTAAATATCAAAGGTCTCAATTCCAAGCTCGGTTTCAATCCTGTTGCGCATTTTTTCGCTCCAGCGTTCTGACCCTATAACCCCTACTCTAAGCTGGATCTGGGATTTCAGGCCCCGCTTTTCGATTTCCTCGGCAAGCAAAAGCGCATAAGAAGAGGTGCTTGCAAGGGCTGTTGATTTCAGGTCAATAAGCATCTCAAGCTGTTTTTCCGTGTTTCCGGGGCCTGTGGGGATGGCCATTGCTCCCAGGCGTTCAGCTCCAAGCTGAAAACCTATGCCTGCGGTCCAGAGCCCGTATCCTGGGGTTATCTGAATTCTGTCCTCTTTTGTAAGGCCTGCGAGCATATAACAGCGCATCATCATCAAGGCCCAGATATCAACATCCTTTCGAGTGTAGGGAATTATTACAGGTTTTCCAGTGGTGCCTGAAGAGGAATGGATCCTTACAACCTCGGTTTCAGAGACAGCTTTTAACCCGAGAGGATATGCATCCCTTAGTTCTTCTTTGTATGTGAAAGGGAGGAGTTTCAGGTCTTTTAAAGAGGTAATTTTTTCAATATCAGCATTTAAGTCCTGGAATTTTTTCTGATAAAAAGGGCTGCCTTCAACTACTCGTTTCAGAAGTCCCTTAAGTTTTACAAAAGTTTCTTCCTCTGAGATTTCAGCTTTATAGAGCTGAGCTTCAGGATCAAGCTCGGATGCGGTGGATGCTTCATACATATCATTTCACCTTTACTTTTAGGGATATCGGTTTTAGAAATATCGGGTTAGATAATATTGGTTTTGGCTTAATTCCTGCCAGAGTTTTATTGAATTATTGAACACATTTCATTGCTTGTTCATATGCAGCTAAATTTACTGCCCTGTACTTCTCGGGGATCTCAGTTTCAAGAATAGTTTTCAGAATTTCTTTGGGAAAGGGCAGAACATTTGCGCCTGCAGCAGCCCCAAGTATTGCGATATTTGCAGCTTTTTGAGTACCTGCTTCTTCTGCAAGTTCTGTAAAATTAGTACAAAAAGCTTCAGCGACGCAGCTATTTAGGAATGAAAGCAAGAAGGCTGGATCATATTCAGGGCTTCCGGGAGGTTTTGAAGCAGGAGGAATTGAATGGGTATTTACGAATACTTTTCCTCCTGCTTTGAGAAAAGGAAGGTTGCGTATGGTTTCTGCAGGTTCCAGGCCTAGCAGGAGGTCTGCTTTTCCCAGAGGAATAAGTGATCCAGTAACTTCCTCCCCTATTCTTATATGGCTGCTTACTGAGCCCTCCCGCTGGGACATGCCTATGGTTTCTGCAGTGCTTACATGAAACCCGGCTTTCATCCCAGCAAGGGCGAGCATTCGGGAAGCGAGTACAACTCCCTGTCCTCCAACGCCTGCAATCAGGATGTTATAATTCATAGCGTCACCTCTTTTACACGGATTGCTCCGGATGGGCAGATTTCAGCACAGAGCCCGCATCCACTGCAGTTTTCTTGAATCATGGGTTTTATATGTTTGATAGACTTATCCTGCTCTGCAGGTTCATTTGCCTGTGCAGGCTGGAAAAGAGCAGGACAGCCTAGCTGTTTTATACAAAAACCGCAGCCTGTGCAGAGTTCAGTTTCTATTATGCAGGATCTAATGGGCTTAGTGATTCCTACACATGTTCCTTTAAATAAGATAACAGACGGCCCTTTAAAGTTCATTGCTTCTTTTATGGTTTTTATGCATGTTTCCAGAACGGTTTCCGAACAAATTTCCGAATTATTTCCTGGATTTTCCCCCTTCTCGATTTTGACCTCGGAATACTTCTGCTGGTCTTCGTGAGCTTCCTGATTTAAATCCTGTTTACTCTTATTTTCATTTAGATCTACTGTCCTTACAAATTCAACTCCACAGCTCTTTACAAGTCCAGATATATCAACCTCTTTTGAGCGAGTTCCGAGGGCGGTTACTCCTATGCCCGGGTGGGGCTGGTGGCCGGTCATTGCAGTTGTGCGGTTGTCAAGGACTGCAAGAGTAATATCAGCGTTATTATAAACAGCATTTATAAGCGCGGGAATTCCTGAATGGAAGAAAGTTGAATCTCCGATAAAAGCCACCTGTTTAGCCCCTGGATTTGTGCGGGAAAGTCCACCTGCAAGACTTATTCCTGCGCCCATACAGAGGCAGGTATCTACAACATTAAGAGGGCTGGCGTTTCCAAGCGTATAGCAGCCAATATCTCCGGAAAAAATTGTTTCAATCTTGGATTCTCTGTCAAATTGCTTTGCAGTCTGTTTAAAAGCATAGAAAACAGTCCTGTGCATGCATCCTGCACAGAGAGTTGGAGCCCGGATAGGTAAGGGAGGAAGCTTTTCTCGCAGAATGGCTGGGAAACCATGCTTCAGTCCTGAATTCTCTCCGAGGGCATTTAATACCTTATTAATGCCGTCAATAACTATATCCACATTATACTCGCCCGTTAGAGGGAAAAATCCATTTTTCTTTCCATAAACATCAATGGAAAGCTGTTCTTTTCCTATAAGCTGGAGTACCTGTTCTTCAAGGTAAGGATCAAGCTCTTCACTCACAATAAGGCTCTTAATTGGCTCCTCATTAGTTTCTTTTTTAATATTAACTGCGTTATCAGTTTCTCTTATATTAGTTTCTTCCAGGGCTTCAGTCAGTTCAGTTCCATTTAAAAAAGACGAGACCGCTCTAGCAGGAAATGGGTGAGCTGTCCCAACTTCGAATAAAGTGAAAAGTTCTTCAAAACCCCTGATGGCTTCTTTAACGTAAAGAGCTGACACTCCTGACGTAAGGATTCCTATCTTACCATTTCCTAATATGGAGTTGTAAGGCAGCCTGGAAAAACGGTCTGAAAGTTCTACCTGGAGCTTTTCAAGCCAGGGGTGCCTTTCTGTAGTAAGCCTCGGGAAAATTGTCCATCGCCTGTCTTTTACAAAGCCTTCACAGGAAACATCAACACGTGACGGCTCTAAACTTGTAAGTTCAACATCCCCGCAGCAGTGAGAGACTCTCGTAGTAGTCCTGAGAATTACAGGAATTTCAAATTCATGCGAAAGCTCAAAAGCCAGCTTTGTAAGCTCATATGCCTCCTGGGGATTGGCAGGATCAAGGACAGGAATGTTTGCAAAATGCCCGAAAACCCGCGTATCCTGCTCGGTCTGAGAAGAATGGGGCCCGGGGTCGTCTGCAACAAGCAAAACAAGTGCGCCTTTTATGCCAATATAGCTCAGGCTCATTAAAGGGTCAGATGCAACATTTAATCCCACCTGCTTCATAGTTACAAGGGCTTTTGCTCCGGAATAAGCTGCCCCTACTGCTGTTTCAAGTGCAACTTTTTCGTTGCTCGACCATTCGATATAGATCCCGCATTTATCCGCGTACCTGACAATTGTTTCCAGGGTTTCGGTTGAGGGAGTGCCCGGATATCCGGTAACTACCTGGACTCCGGCTTCTATAGCTCCAAGCGCAATGGCTTCATTACCCATTAACAGTTTTTTACCAATCAAATAAAATCATCTCGGATTTTGGGTAATAATTAACAAATTCAATATTCAAACCAATAAATTTACTAGATTTAGTAAATTCAAAGAATTACAGTAAGACTTAAAGGAAATAAAATAAGGCTAAAGGGATATGAATAAATATTATAAATAAACCCCTTAATTCTCAAAGACTTTAAAAGTCTCTTGATCTCAGTAATATTTCAGAGATATCTTATTAAGCTTTATTTTCTTATCAGCAAAATTGATGCCCATTTATGTACAGTGCTGTGGAAAGAAGTACGTAAAATCTGAATATAAATTTTTTGTTTTATTAATTTATTCTTTTTAATTTTATTCATTCTTATTTTCGCATAAGTATTGCTTTCTTTTATCAAGAATAAATTCTTTAAATATTAACTAAAAATAATTATCTTAGTAGTATATTTCAATTATAACGTATATTCACGCTTCAATCTTTTTTGATAAGAACTAATGTTTATAAAAAGAGTTTTATGAAATTTGTGTTGTTTGTTCAGTATTTTAAATAAATATGCAAAATTTAAAATTTTCTAAGAATATGGATGGAAAAAAACCCTTAAATGAACTGATAATATAACTGATATTAGAACTGATAATTCGCAGGGGCCTGGAACTCTCTGCCTGGCCTGATCTTTGGGACAGTACTACTGGATTTCGGCGTACAGAGCGCATTAGTAGCGCACCCGCAAATTATTTACAGTCTCCAGCCAGAAGCCCGTAATCGTGTGAACACTTTATTTATGGCCGGAATGTTTGCCTGCGGAAGCATGGGATCAGCCTGGGCAATGCTGGCCTGGAAAGCAGCAGCCCGGCAAGGGATTGCTAGCTTTGCAATCAATCTGACGCTAGTGGCTTTGATTTTATCTTTTCTAAAACAAGTCCGTTCTTAAATCTGAGTTTAATTTTTTCAATGACACTTTTCCTGCAATTTTATTCTCTGGGACAAAATACATCTTCCCCCATGCCTGCCTCCAAGAGGTTTTTGCGGAAAACCCAGAGAATTCATGCAGCGAGCCATGACCGCTGCCCCTCTTGCCAGGCCGTCGTCTGCAAAAACTGTCCTTTCTTCTATTCCCGGGGCAAATTCCATTTCTTCAAGCTGCTTGAGGATTAATTTAGGTTTGTTTCCAGTAATTCCGGCTCTGCCTGTAATCCCAATGGTGGTATCTTCAAAAACAAGGCCTTCCTCTTTTGCAACCTTAATAAGTCTGCAGGCTACGTCTGCCATTACTTCGTCAACTATAGCATAGACAAGAGGCAACCCATATTCTCT
>CAZFNE010000185.1:0-6622 GCA_964520335.1 uncultured Methanosarcinales archaeon
ACACCCAGCTCATACAAAATTATGAGATTTTCATATGAGATATTTATGCATGACCCGCCAATTACATTAAAACTTTTCGATTTGAAAAAAAGGAAAAAACACAACAAATTTTATATTAATTACATATAATTATCTATGATTATCAATATTTATTTAAGTTACTATATTTTTATATATGCTCTTAAAAATAACAGATTTCGAATAAATCGCCAAAAAATTATAAATAATAACATTTGAATATAAATATCGGATGTAATAGAAAAGTACTTAAAGGTATAATATTCCCGCAATATGAAAATTTAACTCTTTACATCACGTTTAGATTAAGAAGAATATTGGCGATATTGTTGAAAAAATACAAAACTCTAAAAAATGCCGGGAAGGCCAAAAAAGAATTCAAAAATTCCATATTCATAGGCCATTCAATGCCTGTAGCAAATGAAACCGAAGCAAAGGCTTTCCTGAAGAAAATAAAAGGTTTGCATAAGGACGCAGACCATAATGTTTCAGCATATATTGTAAAAACTGAAGATTTTTTAATTTTTAAATACGACGATGACGGAGAGCCTGCAGGCAGCTCAGGAAAACCTATTTTCAAATTACTCGAATCAAAAGAGCTTATAAATGCAGCCGTAGTTGTAAGCCGATATTTTGGAGGGACAAAACTTGGTTTTGGAGGGCTTTCAAAGGCTTACAGGGAGACAGCTCTCCTGGCTCTTGAGGAAGCCGGAATCATAGAAGTTATTGAACAGTCAAGATTCAGGGTTCTTGCAGGTTATCAGGAAAGTCAAGCAGTAAGAAGCCTAATAGAGCAATATGGACGCGTAGACGAAGAAAAATACACAGAAAACGTAGAATTTATTTTTTCGGTTGAAAAATCTCTTGAAGATACAATTATTGCTAGGATAACATCTGAAACAAAAAATAAGATAAAAATCGAAAGATATTGATAAGGCAGTTCCAAAACGGAAATCCTTATCCCTATGAAAGGGGCAAAATTTCGACAAAAATTAGTGCTTAAAAATAAATAGTAAGTAAGAATATCCTATTACATGGCAAATATTTTTGATTTGGCGCCGGAATTAAAGATTAGAAATATGTGCAGAGAAGAAGCCAAATTTGCAATCGAAATGGCTGCTTCCGAAGGTTGGAACCCTGGCATACATGATGCCGAACTTTTTTACGAAGCAGATAAAGAAGGGTTTTTTATTGCGGAAGTTGAGGGGAAGCCCGCTGGCTGTGCCTGTGCCGTTGCATATGATGAATCTTTTGGTTTTCTTGGCCTCTATGTGGTCAAACCGGAGTTTCGGGAAAAAGGAATCGGGATGAAATTAACAGAAAAATGCCTTGAATATCTTGGAAACCGGAATATTGGACTTGATGGGGTTGTGGAAAACGAAAAAAAATACCAGCAGGCGATGAAATTTAAATCCGCATACAGTAACCTGCGTTTTGAAGGTGAGGGAGGAGGAGAAATGCCCTCTGGACTCGTGAATCTATTGAAAGTTCCGTTTAAACTCCTGCTGGAATATGACAGGCAAATGTTTCCTGCACCTAGGCCTGCTTTTCTTGAAAAATGGATTAAACAACCTGACTCTAATTCTTTTGCAGTTCTTGAAAAAGGAGAATTAAAAGGCTACGGCTTCATAAGGAAATGCTGGAAAGGTTATAAAATCGGCCCTCTCTTTGCAGATACCCCTGAGATAGCAGAAAGAATCTTTAGAGCTCTTAAAGCCTCAGTTCCAGAGGAAACTGTATATTTAGATGTTCCTGAGCCGAATACGAAAGCTGTAGATATGGCAAAAAAATACGGGATGAATATAATGTTTAAAACCATCCGGATGTACAGCAAAAAAGAACCCGATATAAAGCTCCAAAATGTTTATGGGGTTACGAGTTTCGAGCTCGGTTGATAACCTCGAACAGCCGAAAAAACAAAATAACAGATTACTGGGATTCAGTCCTGATTTAAAAAGTCATTTTAACTCAATTTAGTAATTTAAGTTTGACAAAGTAAGCTAAAATTCAATTAGTTAAAATGAATTAAATTTGAAACAAGCTAAATTTAATTACAATTCAATATTCCTGATGTGATGCTCATACTTTTCTTCCCAGGCTGGAGCAGTTATGCAGATTTGTTTGAGATTTCCACGGAACCAGAATCTTTTCCCAGCAGGAACAATAATAACGTCTCCAGTTTTAACCTCAAACTCTTTATCCTTAATTACCCAGGTGCCGCTTCCTTCAATAATATAGTATAAGAAATCGCTTTTTTCATGCAGGAACTCTTCCGAATGTCCTTTCTCTGTTTCCTGATATAACAAAGCAGCGTTTTTAAAATCGGTTCTTGAGGTATAGATCTTCATTCGAACCCCATGCTTGTCAATAATTTCCGCATTTTCGGATTTAAAAACCGCAGGTTCGGGATTTGCAGCCTCTAAACGATTTATGGGATTGGTAGAATTAACAGGTCTGCATGAATTAATAGGAATAATAGAATCAACAGAATTGACAGAATTAACAAGGTTATCAGAATAAATAGAATTATTAAGTTCTGGATTTAAAAAGAGTTTATTCTCTTCAGAAGACTCGAAAAGAAGCAAATCTTTCTCAAAACCTCCTTTTTCACTTTTCTTTTTTAATCTTAAGGATTCTAGCTCATCCTTAGAAAAACCTTTTAGTTCTGCTACCCTGTAAATTATTTCAAGCATGTCAATAAGTTCCTCGATATCCTTACTTTCAAAATATTCCTTAACTTCTTCGTTCAGTTTATTTTCAAGCGCGAGTAGAAAAGCGGAATCTGAAACCACTTTAACTACACATTCCCTGCCTGAAGCCCTGATAATTTCTGGAATTTTGTCTCTGACTGCCTTTAAACCACTTTCATTCATAAATTGAGCCTCCTTTTACTTTTAAAAAATGAACTGCTATTATAATATTTTTAGAGGAGCCCGGGATATCCAACTTACTGATTAAATTTTGAGCTGATTTATTAGTTAAAAGAGTGAACTAATTTTATAAACCAATACAATTGGCAACTTTAACAAGGGTTTAAAATGAAACCTTAATTGTTTTTCCAATAGATATATAAGCACTATAGGTATTATCCATCTCAAATGTTTCTGGAGAACAAAAAGGCACATCTGGCAGTAATTATCGGCTGTATATTTTACGGCATGAATGGGCTTTTTCTTGCCAGAATCCATGATATGGCAATTTCTCCTATCATATTTTACAGATTATTATTCGGCCTGCTTTTTTTATCTATATATATATCTCTAAAAGGTAAAAGCTCGGATCTTAAGATAAAAGGGAAGAAAAAGAGCCTTTTTTTTCAAGGGCTACTAGTTGTTTCCTGTATGCTGCTTTATTTTACCTGCCTGAAGCTTACATGCGTTTCTATCGCGATTTTACTGCAGTATACGGCTCCCGTTTATGTAATGCTAGCCTCTCCGTTTATCCTTAACGAAAAGATCGGAAAAGAAAGTATAGCTGCCCTGCTAGTTGCAATTGCAGGGGTATTTCTTATTGTCAGGCCTGTGGAAGGATTTTTGGAATTGGAACTCACAGGTAGTTATATGCTTGGGATTGTAGCAGGTTTGCTCTCAGGGATTTTTTTTGCAGGCCTGCTAATGAACGTAAAAGTTTTAAAAACCGAATATTCTGAGCTTGCAATCATCTTCTGGCCTATGGCAGTAGCCCTTTTCCTCCTGAGTCCTTTTGCTTTGGAGGTTTCTCCGGAAATTCTGTATTCCAACCTGAAGATGCTCGTAGTATTTGGAATAGTGTCCATAGGTTTTGGGGAAATCTTTACTGTACTTGGACTTGCCAACCTGAAAGCCCAAACAGGAAGCCTTCTTGCGCTTGTAGAACCTGTAAGTGGAGTATTTTTTGATATAGCAGTCCTTGGGATTGCATTAACCAGGGAAACCCTTGCAGGTTGCGTACTCATAATGGTTTCCGCACTCTTTATAAGCTTAAAAAAGCCCGAAGAGGTAAATGAAAAAGAAAAATTAAAAGAAAAAATAAAAGAGAGCGAAAAATCTCATTTTAAAGATATTCCCCAGGAAGCTTTTTAGAAAAACTCATTTACTCATTTTGAGAAATAAATATCTCTGGCTTTTATAAGGGCCTTTATATTTCCAAGGGGAGTATAAGGAGCAAGCCCGCAGCCAGGGGCCAGAATATCAATTCCATCTTCAAGACAGGCAGTAGCTTCAATTATTACTGCCTCCTGGTCTTTTGTAAGCAGGGTATCCGAAGGCGAAACGTTCCCAATAAGTCGGGTTTTATTGCCAACCAGGGTTTTTGCAAAACTAACTTCAACTTTTTCTTCAATGCTTATGCCGTCAAATCCGGCTCCTGAGAGAGTTTCAAGCACTGCAGTTGCATCTCCACACATATGGAGAATTTTTAGGCCCTTAACTTCCCTGCAGTATTTCCTGTAAAGAGGAAGCACGGAAGTTTCAAACATTTCTGGAGCAATAAGGTCAGGTCCTGCTTCCGAATCTATAAGAGTTACTGCATCTGCTCCTCTTTCCAGCAAACCATTAGCATATTCGATACACACATCAATGAGAGTTCCCATAAGCTCTTCAAGCACTTCAGGGTTTGTTACAAACCACATAAGGTAATTCCTCATACCTGCAAGCATACAGGCAAGTCCCGCAGGCCCTACAATCCCTGCAACAACAGGAATATCCTCTCCTACTTTTTCTCTCAGAATTGAAACTGCATCCAGGACGACTGAAGTCCTCCGGCTCTCAAGCAAAGCTTCAGGTACTGCAATCTCCTTTGCATCTTTTTTCTTCTTTATTGGAAAATCAGTAACATAAGGCTGGATATCGACACTCCCTTCATCTACCGTACAGCCAAAAGTTTCGGCAAGGACTGTAGTGTCAAAAGGACATCGTACGTTTTCAAACCCTGCATTCTGATGCCCTGCAAGGGCAAGCTCAGCCATCTGCCGGGCATTGTAATTAGCTTGAGGCCAATAAGCACCAGTGATTTCCATAAGTTCAATAGTGCCTGTCTGAGTTACAGAACAGACTGGAACCATGTCAACAGCCTCTCCTTTCAGAGCCTTTTCAAACCTATTTTTCAGGGTAAATTCACTAATTTTTGCCACCATGTATATTTATCCAGGATATTTGTTAATAAAAATATTTTAAAAATAACTTTAAAGAACGGTCGTCTCAAAGAACGATTTGATTTGAATAATATATTGCGTTGGGCTATAAAAAGATAGAATGGAGATTATCAACAGCTACTTCACAATAGCTATTAAAATAAAATAAGAAAGATATGATAATGTAAGATAAGATAAAAATAAAAAATGCATTAAATTTTCTAAATAAAAAATAAAAGGGTTAAAAATGTTAGAGGGTTAATACCCCAGATTTTTCTGAAGGAACCCTAAAACTCCAGGTAATCCAGCATTGAATCTGTATTTTCCGAAGCTAGAGGTTTCAAGGATTTGATGTTTTATATAATATAATGCATTGATCAGGCTTCCGTTATCTTCAGCTTCCATGTCTCCTGCATATGGATGAATATTGTCCTCAAGAGCTTCAAGAAGCCTTGAGTCAAGGTCATTTATGAAGTATGTATCCAGGATCAAAAGATCTGAAATTTGCTCATAGAAATTTGTAAGTTCCCAGAGCCAGTTATCAGTAATCCAGTGATCTGCTGCATACTTTTGCTTATTCAAGAAGCCGAGATAACCAGAAATGGTCGTAATGAGCTCTTCAGTTAGCTCATTATCCGGAAATACAATTGGGAAACGCTTTAAGGCTGCAGGTGAGGCATAATCCATGTGCATTATTTCAGACTTGTAGACTGATGGGTAAAGTTTAGCAATAGAGCTGTTGAGTACTGAAGCCACGTAAGGGTGCCTATCCTGATCTTTAAGAATAATTCCGCAACCCTGTTTAAATAAATGATTTCCTGCAGCATCATAGGCGGCATTCAGGTGGTAACCTTCGGTTGCAATAATTTTAGGCATATTAATATTTGCAAGCAGTTTCTTTCCAGTAACGCTGTAATCCGAGATATCTAGAGGGGAATCATCATGCCTGAATCTTCTTTTGAATTCAAGAATCCTGTTGTAAGCCATCGGGTAGCTGACCCTTAAGTCTTCTGGAGAAATTAGTTTATACTCTTTCTTTTCACCTGTTTCAGAACCTTCATAAGGTAACATAAAACGGTAAGAGGCTGGATAAAATCCGAATTTCTCGGAAGAAGTTCCTGATACATAGGGATAAACAAGCTCAGGCTCTACAACTACAGGTTTGCATAAGCCTTCACAGAGATAAAATGATTCAGAAATGTTTTCTTCGGCAATTGCAAGCCTGTGCATTAAACTATTCTTGGTGTTTAAGCCTCCGAAAATACTTTCTGAGATGTCTTCAAGTGTAACAGGGATTTCACAAATCTTTTCTCTTATTATGTTTTCTTTTACTAGCATCTATTTTTCACTTCTTAGGGTACATCGAGAAGTTAACTTTTTTCTTCTCATGTGTTTTTTCTCAGGTAAAACCAAAACAGATTTTGTGACCTCATACCTATCTTGAGACTTCTGATTTTTAGACCCCCTTAAAATGCAAAAGTCAACCTGAGATAT
>CAZFNE010000186.1:0-6612 GCA_964520335.1 uncultured Methanosarcinales archaeon
CGAGAAAGTATTTTAATCTAATTTACAAAAAATACCTCAACCGCGTAAGTCCTAAGAATAAGGCTTCAATAGATATTTAACAAATTAGAGGTTTAGCAAAGTGCAAGAGGATGCCTGAAGCTCTTTATCTTTAACTGCCGCTCACATACAGTTGCTTCAAAACACGCTCCCCCAAGAATATTTTGAAGCGGGATTAAGAGTTTCCAGGCAATCCTTCTTACCCATTTAGCTCCTTGTTACCTATTACACTCTACTCTCGTTTCTCTCCACGTGAATTATACAATTATACCCATAGTTATTTTAAGTTAATTATACCAAAAATTTCCATCTAACAAAAAATAGACTCGTATGAAATCTTTTAAAGCAAGAATAAAGTTTAATATACGCATATATTTTTCCAGTATCTTGCTACCATAATAAGGCGGTAAATTCCTTAAATTTTTTCTTAATAGCTAATTTGGCCAGTCTAAAATATAAAGCTCTCAGCAAAGCCACTTGAATTTTATTTTTCTTATATCTGCGAGTTTCTTCTGATATAATTGGCAGAAATATGTCTTTAAGGAAAATATGTATAGCAATATCAACCCCAAGTGGTTTCAATTTCTCGCCTTACAGAATTTCTCAGTTTCATACTGTTTTTATTAATTACACTAAAAGTTATCAATTAAAGTAGAAAAGCTTAATAAAAATGATTAAAGCCTTAGATTTATATTCTCTTTTTCTAATAAATTTTTCTTATCTTCATTTTTTCAAAAGACGCAGCAATAAGACAGATGACTCCAAGGGGCATTTCAAATCCAGGAATTCCATTCTCTTTTTGAGAAATATTTGTTCCTTTTATTTTTGAGACTGTTTTTCTACTTCTTTAAAGCCTTAGATGCTGGATTTGCTGGGTATTTCTAGTAGTTTATTTTATCTTGCCTATTATAGCAAATAGAGAAAATCCTGAAGTTGTTGGGTGAAATATACATAACTGTTGTCACTCATAAATATGGTTATTAGAAGTTCATTTCATCGTTTGTTGCTGTATCTGTTAGACTTTGCCGAAGTCTGATTTATCCTATATTCAAGTCTTTTCCACCTTGAACAAACAGATGCGTTTTCAATATTTTTCCCTGTTTCGTATCTGGCTTTTCCAACCCCAGATATTGAGGTTATACCAAACCTATATTTTCTAATACATTTTGAAAAATCAAAATCGATTTCATAATCAGATACTCAGATGATAATTTTAAATATAAAAACAAGAGAACTAATTTGAGTTTTAGGATCAGCTTATTAAGATAATTGTTTACTTCTACTTCAGGAGCTTTAGGTGTAAGCCGCGAGTTATTTTTCAGCATCTCAACAGTGCTTGTTTAATAATTTAGATGTTTGACCAGATGATTGTTATAAAAATTCAGAGGGTGTGATAAACTAAGCATTTTTTAATGTTTTGACCAAGGGATTTTCATCTTTCATAACTCTAGTTTTGAATAGCGCATAGACAGTAAACCCTAGAAGCGCTCCATACCAGAAAGATCCCAGTCGAAGAATCAGGGCTATTCCAACAGATAATGCCGGAGAGATACCACTTAAAATTAAGAGTCCTGATATCCCCACTTCTGCTACTCCTATACCCCCAGGAACCATGCTTATTCCTCCGACTAATGTAGAAAAGCTGAATATAAAAGTTACAAGTAAGATATTTCTTGATTGCTCAAATCCAATTATCACAAAATAAAGTCCCATACATTCGAAAAACCACGCAAGGGCGTTCAACATGGAAAGAGATACAAAGACCTTCGGCTGCATTGTCTCATTAAATGTTTCGTGCATTAATTGTATGTTGGTTGTATGTCCTCCGAATTTTCTTTCAAGAAATGTTTTCAATTTTCTGGAAATGGCCTTTGATCGAATGGCAAAATAAAATCCTATACAGACTACAGATAAGATAATGAGCAGAGAAATGCCGTCTTTATAATAAGAAATGCCTATAAAAGAAAGAAGTACTAGGCTTATTATATCGGTTAATCTATCTATAATTACTACAGGAAGAGTTTTGCTAATTTCGTCTCCTGAAATATCTCGGATAAGCCAGCTTTTCCATATTTCACCTAATTTCCCAGGAGTTACGATCATGGAAAGTCCACTAAAAAATACAAAGAGGTTTTCCTTGTGATTCAGATGTACACCGGCTGTTTTTAGAAAAAGATCCCATTTGATGTATCTTATTATATATTCTATCGTAGTAAGAGTTATCAATAGTGGAAAATACTGCCACTGGAAATAAGATATGGTATCGGACAACTTCCCAAAGTCAACATATATCCCCATTACGATATAAGTTACAATTGTAAATAGAAGGATCATCCATATCTTATTTTTCGCCATTTTTTCAGCCCTTTCGTAAATGCGTGGTTGATAAGCATTGATCTTTTTCCGAATATCTCAATGTGGTTTTTTATTATTGCTTCTCTCAAATCCTCATATTCGGTAACGATCCCAGCATTCCCTATCTCATTTTTAAAGTGAGCATCACTTCCAGCAATGAGTGGTAACTTATGTTTATTGGCATATCCAACAGCCTTCTCATTGTATCTCTGGAAAATGCATCTGGAATTAAAACCCTCGATACTATCAATTTGTGTAGCAAACTCATCATTAGGTTGGAAAGCCGATTGTCTCATTTCGTCAAAAGGATGAGGGATAACAACAATACCATTTTGAGCTTTAATGTCCGATATCACGTCTGTTAAATTTTTTGATGATATTTCTTCCGAGAGGAAAAGTCCAGTAACTTCTCCATAATTAGTCATAATCTCTGAACCTATTATCACCTTAAAATCTTCAGTTTCGTATTTTTTCGCTTCTAAGCCGCCTTTTACTGTATTATGATCTGTGATGGCAATTCCATTAAGACGATTTTTCTTGGCTACTTTTATTATTGTTTTAACTTCCATTATTCCATCTGATGAATAATTTGAATGCACATGAAGATCAAATTTTAACATATTCCACTCTTTTTATTTTCATAAGAATTAGATTTTTACATATAGTATCCCAACTATTGCAGCTACCCATACAACGATGCATCCTAACATGCCCGTATCTTTGAACAACATTTCTGGTTCTCCCCCTACGTTTTTGGAGTGAACGAGAAGAGTATATCTGAATATACCGTAAATTATTATGGGTATTGTCACCATCATCCAATTATTGTTTGTAAGAAAGGTATATAGAGAATAAGACATGATCAACGCACTTGATGCAATAGTCATCATTTTCTCCAGCATTTCTGATGAAAATTTATCAAGGACTTTACGATGATTCCCTGCGCCATTTTCTAGTAATATGAGTTCATGCCTTCTCTTGCCAAGTGCAAGAAAAAGAGCGATTAAAAAGGCACATATGATCAGCCAGGGTGAGAATGAGACTTTTATTGCTACACAGCCTGCAATCGCCCTGAGCACAAAACCTGAAGAAATAGTAATGACATCTATGATAGCGATATGTTTCAAGTATAATGAATAGAAAATTATTAAGAAGAAATAAGTTAAAGAAACCTCTAAAAATTGTATATTTATTAAATATGCCCCTACTACCGCTGTGCAAAGCATTAATGCCAGGAAAATAAAGGCAAATCTTAAGCTTAACCTCCCTGAAGCAATAGGCCGATTGCATTTCTTAGGGTGAATTTTGTCTCTCTCTTTATCTAATATATCGTTAATGAAGTATCCAGATGCCGACAGTAAGCAGAATACTATAAATGAAAAAAATACGGTAGTCAACATATTGATGTTTAATACATTCATTGAGAAAATTATCCCTGCAAAAAGAATACAATTTTTATACCACTGTTTAGGGCGCATTTCTATAAGAATATCTCTAAACATCTTTCCCTCCTATCCTTGATGTGACTAAGTTTCTTAAAACTAAAAATTTTGGTAGTGATCCATTTCCGAACAAATAATACAGTACTATTTATTGGGTAAATTCAAAGAGCAGACAATTCAGGCTATTTTTGAGCAATAAGCCAAGTAAACTTGAATAAGGCACCTGTAAATTTCGGATAAAGTTATAAATTTAGATGTTAATTTTAAGGAACCAAGTATAATTCTCACACTTAGTATAAATGCAGAATTTATTTATTTTCAACTTTTTTAAGATCCTTCAATACGTTACAAACCAGGGCACTCAACTTATAATGAATTCACTGATTATAGGCGTTTAAATTATCTATCAATAATGTAAACTCTAGTTTTTGATTCGAATAAATCAAATGATTGGGTTAAGTTTAAATTATGAACTTCGTCATACTCTATCCCCCGTTCTGCTAATCTAATTCTATTTGCTGCAAATTGATTAAAATCAACTTTAATTGTTTTATTCTCTAAAGATGATAAGTTATTAGGCCTGTTCGAAGATAAAAGATAATCCACTTTTTTATTTAGGAAAGATGTATAATCTGATGCAGTAGTTTCTTTATGTTCCATCCTTTGTTCAATTAAATAGATAGTCTCACTTGCAATGTTAAAATCAATTTTGGTTTTTTTGTCATTAACTGAATAGATATCTTCAGGCTGGTTCGATGATGAGAGATAATCAAGTTGCTTATTCAAAACTCCCGTTCCTATAAATTGGAAACCTAGGTATACGGATGAAACCATCAATATATTGATGATCAATGTAAAAATTAAGAAGTAGCTTGTGTATTCTAGTAATTTATTTTTTTTATTAGTTGAGAATAAAAGTGAAAAAATTGGTATTAGCCATAGTTGAGGTACATAACGTGCCCACCAGGATTCAGGATTTATCAAAACAGAAATTAATATTAAAACAAAAACCAAAAATTTTACTGATACATATGGATTCTTTAAAATAATATTTTGTCTTTCTGCTGTTGAAATAATAACCAAGCTAAGCAAACATAATATTATTGCACCACTAAATAAAGGTCCAAAACCACCTATTCTTACATCGGGGCAACAAAATGCTACGAGATCTCCAGGAGAAAAAACAAAAGGAATTTGAAAATCAGAATAAGCACCTATTTGAGCTCTTGAATGCGAAAATACTGAGACAAATAAATTTTCTAATCTGTTTATATTTTGAAAGCTAACAGGTTGATTTGTCGTTATTACATCAATATCTGAGCCAATTATAGGATAGAAGGGATTACCATGGTCAGTAATGTTTGTAACATATGGATCATAACCAACAAATAAAGAACCGGCCAGGAAGCCAATAAATAAACAGGTTAAGATTGGTACAAATTTTTCTTTTTGATAAATAAATATCCATAATAGAAGTCCTGCAGAGAAGATTAACGCATATATGAGCCCAGTGAATTTTATATTTATTAAAATTATTAATGTAGCAATTAGTGGTACCAACACTAAAATGTCAGCTTTTTTAGGTAATAATAGCATTATACACAAAAAGCAACTGATGACCGATGCCAGTTGGCCGTCAACACAAAAGCTTAGCGATTGACAAATACTTACCGGATTTAGTGATATCAAGAATCCTAAAACTAAAAAGGATTTCGATTTTGGTAAATCAGAAGTTATAATTATTGTTCCGGTGGCAAAGAGAAACGTGGTTATTATCAATAAAAGATTTATTGCTTTAGATTTTTCAATATTACCTGTAAATTCTGAAAGAGCAGCTGCATTTATCTCTGCTCCCCTTGCGTAATGATTTGTCCATATTGAGTTATCAATTCCGCTAGGAACATCGCTATATATAGGATTCCACCCGTTCATTAATTGAAAAATAGTTTCCTGGTGATATGTTTGTCCATCATAAGATATATCAAGAAAAGAACCACTGATAAATATGCAAAAACATAAAATTATATAAAAAAAGAAGAGGGAAAGGAGAATTATATTTCCAATTTTCGTATTCTCTTCTTTAAAGTGTTGATTGGTTACCCACCAGCCCCATATAGTTGAAACAATCAGAGAAATCATTACGATAAGAAATGATATAGGCAATTTTAAGAATAAAAAGAGAGTTGAGAGAAGTAAAGTTGATGAAATAAATATTAAATTTTGAGAGCCAAGGATTAAAAAGAAGCTTGCAAACTTCTCTTTCCGGGAATAAAATTTAAAATATATACTATTATTAATCATTTGCCATCACATACGAATTTAGATAGTTTCACAAATATATTTACTTTTCTAATAGGTTAAGAATGTTGCGCTTTCCAAAAAAAATTAAGCTCTTTCTTGGAATGAGCTCAATAATATTGTTTTTATACAATTCAGGAACTTTAAATCTTGAAATTAATCCTCGAATTTTCAAGTCTTCAACAACAATTAATTTCTGTTTGCGGAAAATATTTAAAATTCTTTTAATGTGAATACAAATTAGTTTCAGTGACTTTTTATTGAATTTTATTATCATTACATAGGATAATATATATTCAATTTATGACTTTCCAAGATCATTGGACTCTTCCTAAATCATTTAATGAAATAAAACAAAAATATGTAATTTAATGTTAAGTGCCTAGTGTCTAGGACATTTAGTTCTGAGTCCTTATGATTAAAAAAAGACTACTTATGAAGCATTGTTTAAGTATTAATGCCCAATAATTAAATTTTCATGACACTAGTGCATCGATTC